>PLEA01000573.1 GCA_003136335.1 Acidobacteriaceae bacterium
CGCATTTGACAACTCCCGGAGGATCCAGATATTCCAACGTCTCCAAAAGCATCTATCGGGGCGCGAGTATATGACGGAAAGGAGATGTAAGGAAAGGGAAAAAGGTTGGGCGCAGAAGAAAATCCACCCGAATCGGGCGTATTCCCTGCCGCCGTCCAAAGGGCTGTTTATGGCTTAATTTGGTAGCTGAGCCTAACCTTTCCGGTATCATCGACCTGGACGTATCCCGGCTTCTCTGGCTGCTTGCAGAGGGCCTCCTGCATCGCGTCTTGAAATCTCCCGCCCACCCAACGCAATTCGCCAGTTCGCTGACAGTCGTTCGGCGGCTCCCCGTAAGGACCATTGCTCCACGCTATAGGTCGAGCATCGGCATCTGAGACTACAGTGGGGGGCTGAAGCTGCAGCGCCGCACGGAATGGATGGTCGATATTTTTCACGTCGACCACCGACGGCGGAACATCGTAGTCACCGCAGTTCGCGTATTGGCTGCCGCCAGCTAACTCGATCAAGTCGAAATCCGGTGACGGATGCTCTTTCCCAACGCCGATCCAATACAAACGATTCCAAGTGGACTTAGCCACGATCTGGAGCACGCTAAGACTCCGGTCTTCGAAGACCGGTCGCGAAGTAAAGGACACAGCCCGATCCACCGTCCAATCGTGCGCATCGAGCGTTCCCCTCGCTGGCTTGCCATTTTCGCCGAAATCATGTGGCAGGAGGACGACCGGAACTCCCAGTCCATTCTGTGATTCCGGAATGAAGTAGAATCGCGTGCTGCTGTCGAGCCCCTGCGAACCAAGAATAATCACTTTCTCTTGGCGAGCCAGCTTCACCTCGCCGACCCACGCCACCGCCCCGACAGCCCGCAGTTTTGCGTTGTCCCAGGATGGGTCCTGAGCCTTTTGACGGCCTCCTTCAACGTCGCAACTTCTCCGTTTCTGAGGGGAGTCTAGCCTTGGCTCAGTAAGTAATAATCCTGGTGCGCCGAGCCTTCCGGTTCCCGGATCTCCGAGCAGAGAAAGTCGTTCCTGTCTCCAACCCAATCACACTGCAGATCGGAGCGTGGCGCCATGCCGGAGTCGATCGCCGTGCAGACGCCTCCGCCCTCGTTATAGGCACAATCTGCGGTCACCAGAACTTGCGGCGGCGAAAAGCGGAAATCCATCAGGATGTGGGCCTCCTGAGAATTGTTTGCATTGGCCCCGCCGAGATCCTCCATGAAAGAAAGATCAAGGAGCGGAATGTCCGGGTCGGGCGTTGCCAATTTAGGTTCAGCAAACTCGCATTGAGGATCTTCATTCCTCAGGCACTCGGCTACGCGGTTGGAATCAAACACCAATCGCTCGGAAGTCCGATCGGGACTGCGTGTTTGCGTGGCCGTGCTAACGAGCTGCCAGAATTGCGCAGGACTTTGAGGAAAGCCGTCCTGCTTTGTTTCCACGTAGATGCCCAGCTTGGCGGGGATCGCTCTCCCGACCGGCTGCTCACCAATCGTTGCCGCAAGATGAAAGGTCACGAAGGTAAAAGGTCCGGCGTATAGGAACCGGAACGTATGCTGCCGGTTGTAGGAAATGGCCTCGACGGCATGGCCGCTGCATCCGAAGGGCGAGTGGTGCGGCTCCTCTTGAGCGCGCAACGCACCCGCTGCAAACAGTAGAAGAACACAGAAGCAGGATCTTCCCTTCATGAAATTATCTTTCGGCGGCACTAGCTTGGGTTCTCTGCGTCAAGAAACACAAAATACGAGCAGTTCCACAAGGGAGTGGGCAGGCTTCCGCGTGGGCGGGTGGTAATGACGATGTTGTAATCATCCGTGCTGCCCAGGTTCATTTCGCGCAATGCATCGCCAGGAGACGCGTCGCTCTCTCCCGCTCTCGTTTCCCGCGCGCTGGAGTCTGGTTCGTTCGTTCCGGGTTCGATCACGGCCAGCCAGGCCAGAAACTCGTGCAGATCACGCGTGCGGGGACGTCCGGGAACGGCGAAAGACACCTCCGCCTCCTGCGTCGAAAAGTGCCAAGCGAGGGAGGCTGTGAGATCGACTGCCTTTTCGTAGGCTCGCTCGGAAATCAGGCCGGGCTGGGGATTGTCGAAGGCGATGCAGAGTTTGCGCTCGTCTTCGCGGGCGAATTCGCGGACTTTCAGCGAGCCCGATTTTGCGGTCGCCTTCCAGTCGACGTGGCGAGCCGAGTCTTCGGGCATATACTCGCGCATGCGGTAGAGTTCAGAGCCCCGGCCGCGGACAAAACTCTCCCACTCGCCGCGGACCAGCGGAAGAACTTCGAATGCTTCGTGGGTGGGCTCGATGCGGGGATAGACCAGCACCTCTCTCGGCAAAGACACGTGCCGCGTTTTGGTAAGGAAGGCAAAAGGAAAACGCGTGGCCAGACCGAAGCTGTCTTCGCGATAACGGCCGCGCTGGTCGAATCTCAGCTCCAGATCGGCGGACAACTCGGAGTGTGGAGGCAGGAACGGAAAGTATGCCATCCCCTGAAAAATTCCCGGAGGCGGTGGAACTACGNNCGGTTAAAGGGAAAGGCAAAAGTGGTCGCTTCCCATCGCCATTGCTTGCTCGGTCTTTTTCGCTTCTTCCGTGTGGAAACCACGCGGATGGAAAAGGACGGCAACAATCGGTGCGGGTTGCGCAGAACGATGCGTCCTGCCACCGGCCGGCCCGCGAAAACATGCTCCGGCAGGCGAACGTCCAGTTGCAGCCAGCGCAGCACCCAGGCGGAGACGACTCCGGAAACCAG
>PLEA01000478.1 GCA_003136335.1 Acidobacteriaceae bacterium
CCGAAATCCTATTTCAATGCAGAAAATATGTTCGTCATCAACGAACGTTGCCGCAGACCTTGCAGTTTTCATTCCAAATCCAACCTCGGCAACTGGCACAACTGACAGGTACAAAGTGGGCAGGAATAACTTTTAATCGAGTTCAATACAAGTGTTCTTCCATTTGAGGGCTGTCGAGTTGCAAGTTTCGACAGCCCTCGCTTTTCCAACTGCCGCAATCGGCGATTTCACTAACAGCCGTAATATCGGAGATGCAAATGAAAATCTTATTGACGATGGTGTGTATGTTTTTTGCTTCGGGTTTGTTTGCGCAAAATTGCGTCAAAAACGAGCGCGGTGAGACCGTTTGCAGCAATGGTCAGACTGCCGCTGCCGTCAATCCGAATACGGGCAAAGCTGCTACCGCCCAGAAGAATCAGAACGGGGTGACGACCACTCAAACCAGCAGCGGCGGCAAAGCGAAGACCAAGAACGGAAAGGGCGTAGCCCAGGGCCCCAATGGCACTAAGTGCGCCAAGGGCGAGAACCATCAAGGCTGCACAAAATAAAAGTAAGACAAGGCACGGCAAAGATTCCGCTCATGGGTAAAGCCGCTCTTCGCAAGGGCGGCTTTCACGTCTCTGCGCGATAGATGTTGATAACAGGCCTCATTGACTCGGTCGGTCCGATGCTTTGCGCCTTGGGAAAGGCGCATTCCCACGGAACGGTTAGCGGGCGCTGGATTGGGTGGGACGGACCTGGGCGGCGGGCGGGGGCGTCGGCGATGGATCGAGGTGGGCCCTCCGTGGGAGCAGGTCGCGGCCGAAGGCTGCGATGCTGACGGCGGCGACCATCGCGCTCCAGGCGGCGAAGAAGAGCCATCCGGCATTGGAGAGAAACGCATCACTCAGAGTCATGGGATTGATCCGTCATCCATCTCTTCTGTTTCCGGCGCGAAGCGGGCCAGAGTGGCCTCGCGCCGGGCAATAAAAAACTCTCCGAGTCTCTCAACGCAGAGTTCTACCTCTTCCGCCTATTGCTGCGCAGGAGCGGGCGGAGCGTCGTTCATGTGGTTCTGCATGCGGGCTTCGTGGTTGGCTTCCATCTGCTTCGCTTTGGTCTGCTGGTCCGGGGTTAGGAGCTGGTACAGCTGGTTGTGCACGCGCGTTTGTGCAACCGTCAGTTCGACTTCGACTTGAGCCTTTTGCGCGGCCAGGGTCCGAACCTTGGCTTCATCGTAGGTGCCCATCACATACTGACGAAGCTGCTGCTCGATCTGGTGCGACTGCTGCATGAGCGGCTTCATGGTCGTGTGGTTTTTCTCCATGATGGTCTTCATCTGCGCCTGCTGGTCATCGGTCAGGTTCAGTTGCTTGGCGAAGAAGCCCATCATGTGCCCATCCATGAAGGCGCCGTGGCCGTGCATAGGCGGGGGCGGTGGAGTGTCAGAGGCAGTTTGCGACTTGGCGATGGCGCTGCCCAGCACAACGGCTAACGCCGCGACCAGCAAACGGAAGCGAAATGATTTCATGTGTGACTCCTGGAGTTCCTCCGGGATGTCCCGGGACTTTGCGTACGTTGATAGGAACACGGTTCGCGGGGAAAAGGCGGTAAAGAATCGGTCAACCAGAGTAAAGTTTTGTCAACGGCCGGGCGGGTTTGGGATTGTTTTGACGTTGAGATCAAATCCCCACCCTAGCCGCAAAAAGCGCGGCGAGGATGGGGCAACCGCTGAAAAGAGTGGAGCATCCGCACCCGTTTGACAATTCTTTACTGCGGACTTCTGCCCACAGGTGCACAATGATGGCAGCCATGGAACGAATTTTAGTGATCGACGATGACGTGGAGCTCTGCCATCTGGTGGGGGAATATCTGCGGGCGGAGGGCTTTACCGTCGAGTGCGTGCATGACGGCGAGAGCGGGCAGAAGAAAGCGACTGCGGGCGAGTATTTGCTGGCGGTGCTTGATGTGATGTTGCCGGGAATTAATGGATTTGAAGTGCTGCGCCGGATTCGCGCGACATCGCGGCTGCCGGTGTTGTTGTTGACGGCGCGGGGCGAGGACGTGGATCGCATCGTGGGCCTGGAGATTGGAGCTGACGATTATCTTCCGAAGCCATTTAATCCGCGGGAGCTGGTGGCGCGCATCCGGGCGGTGCTGCGGAGGACGCGGGCGGATGGCAGCGGTTCGGCGTCGGCGCCGGAAGTGGTCAGCGTGGGCGACGTGGAACTAGATCCCGCGACGCGCACGGTGCGGCTGGAGGGCAAGCCGGTGGATCTGACTTCGGTGGAGTTCAATTTGCTTGAAGTGCTTTTGCGCGAAGCGGGGCGTGTGGTGCCGCGCGAACGTCTGGTGAATGCGGTGCTCAGCCGCAAGTTCTCGCCTTTTGATCGCAGCATTGATATGCATGTCAGTAAGGTGCGCAAGAAATTGGGCGACACCGACAGCGACGAACATATTAAGACGGTTCGTGGTGTAGGCTACATTTTTGCGCGTCCGCGAGAGAAGTCGAAAGTGTAGAGCGTTTGCTGGGCGAATGCCTCAGGGCTGAGCCCTGAACGATAAGGAGCTTTATGGCAGCGCTGAAAGCGCTGCGCCACCCAAAAGCGGGTGGAAGTTCCATCACCGGCTTGAAGAGTCAATTGGCGCGTTGCAGAGTTCATCATGAAGAGTCTGTTTCTGCGAATTTTTCTGTCGTTCTGGATGGCGCAGGCGTTGTTTGTGGTGCTCGCCATTCTGGTTACGGTGGCTTTCCGGCCGCGCGGTTCGTCGTGGGAGCCGTTGCGCTCGACGACGTTGAACGAAGCGGTCAGTGCGTACGAAGAAGGCGGACCGCGAAAGGCCCGGGAATACCTGGACGGCGTTGTAGCCACGCAGCACGTCCGCGCCTATCTTTTCAACGAACAGGGTGAGGAAGTTTCGCATCGCGGTGCGCCCGACTGGGCCGTGCGCATGTTGAACAGCGGCTCTCCGTCTCCCCGGGATGGATTCATCATTCCAGCTCCGAAGGTGCTCAAGGAATCACGCGCTTCTTCAGATGGACAGCATCGCTTCACTTTGGTTATGGGACTTCCTCCCGGGCCGCGCGTTTTTCTGGGGCCGAGAGGCCTGCCGATTCCGGGCGTAATCATTGGAGTGATCACCTCTGGACTGGTGTGCTATTTCCTGGCTTGGTATTTGACCAAGCCGATCGTGCGGCTGCGGGCGGCGACGCGACAACTGGCGGCGGGCGATCTGACGGCGCGGAGCGGCGCTCCGGCCAGCAAAAGGAGGGATGAAGTGGCAGGGCTGGTGCGTGATTTCGATGCCATGGCGGAGCGGCTGGAAATGCTGGTGAAGGCGCAGTCGCGCCTGCTGAATGATATTTCGCATGAACTGCGTTCGCCGCTGGCGCGATTGAACGTTGCGCTGGGGCTGGCCCGGCAGCGCGCGGGTGTGGAAAGTACCGACATGCTGGATCGCATTGAACTCGAGGCCAGCCGGCTGAACGAGTTGATTGGAAGGATTCTCACGCTAGCCCGGCTCGAAGATGGAGAACAGCGCGTGCCGCAGACTCCGGTGCCGCTGGGCGAGTTGGTCGCCAGTGTGGCTGAAGATGCGGAGTTTGAAGCACAGGAGCGGCATTGCCACGTGCATATGGTGATCCCCGAGGGCGACTGGGGAGTGCGGGGAAACGATTCGCTGCTGCACAGCGCGGTGGAGAATGTGGTGCGCAATGCGATCCGTTACACGCAGGAGGGAACGTCGGTTGAGATCGAATTGACGAGCGAGAGACGGGCCGGCGGGGCTGAGGCCGTGCTCCGGGTAAAGGACTCGGGGCCGGGAGTTCCCGCGGATGCTCTGGGAAAATTGTTCGAACCGTTTTACCGCTTAGATGATGCGCGGGGACGGCTGACGGGGGGAGTTGGTCTGGGCTTGGCCATCACGGAGCGAGCGGTGCGCTTCCACGGAGGGAAGGTGTCGGCTTTCAATCGCGCCGAGGGCGGTCTGATGGTGGAGATTCGGCTGCCGCTGAGCACGGGTGGGGTGCGGAGTGAGGAAGTGGCTGAGGCGGTTCCTTCCGGGCGGGAAGCGTAAAAGTAAAAGGCGGCGCGATATGCCCGGGCGCGAGCGCAGGATGCCCCTTCGACAAGCTCAGGGCAGGCTCTCGCGACAGCCGGCAAGATGCCGGCGTTACTTTGAACCTCATCTCGTATACTAGGAACTGCTGGGAAAGCGGGCAACTCCGCGGCGTTCCCAGGGTTCCAATAGCCGTTGTGGGAGTTTGCTCTTCCCCCGCTTTCCTGATACACAAATGGGTTGAGATTTTCCCGCTTTTTCCAGACTGCAGAACCCGGCCGGCGCGTGCGCCGCGGGTATGTGCGCCCTTAAAACTCATATCAACAGGGAGATCAACGAGAGAATGTCGAAACGATTCGGGTGGCTGCTCGGGGTGGTGGTTCTGGTTACGATCGGACTGCTGGTGGCATGCAGTAGCAACTATAATGCCTCGTCCGATGGACTGGTGCTGGTGGGCAGTCAGGGGTCGGGACTGATCGAGACTTTCGGCTTCAATCTTTTCAACGGCCACCTCTCGGAGATCAGCAACACGCCAACCGACACGTCGAACGAAGTTTGCGTTCTGAATGGTGTACCCACGTCGATTGTGGTGAACCCGGCAGGAACATTCGCTTACGCGATCCTTAATTCGAATTCCTCGTGTCCAGGCAGCACGACCGGCATCTTGGCGTTCAAGGTGAATTCCGACGGGCCGACGACCAAGGTCGGGAGCCAGGTTCCCTTCATCGCGGAATCGGTCTTCATTCTAGGGACAGCCAACAAGGTCAGCTCGCCCGTAGTTCCGGGCTCGATGGTAATGGATCCCGCCGGGAAATTTCTGTTTGTGGCGGACCGGGCGACTCCGGCTCCGGACCCTCCCAATCTGTACGTGCCCGGTGCGGTTTCGGTGTTTGCCATCGGAAGTGGAGGGAGTGTGACGGAAGTGGCGGGGTCACCCTTTTTTACCACCGGTACAGCGAATAATCCGACTACCGTATCGCAAGCGAGTCTCGATATTGTCAGCGTGGCGCCGACGCCCACGGTGTTCCCGGCCATCGGCGTCAATGGAGTGCAGAACGCGGTATGTTCGACGCTAACTCCGCCTACAACTCAGTATCTCTATGCGGTCGATGGGTTGGGGAACCAGGTGTTTGAATTCCAGGTAAATACGTCTTCGGGCGTTTTGACGAATCCACCGAACCACACGCAGATCCTGTCTTTTTCTACGGATCAGACACCAGCTGGAGTAGCCGTCGATCCTTGCAATCGATTCGTTTACATAAGCGACAGCCTCACAAACAAAGTCAGCGCTTACACCATGTGCAATGGTTATTCTACGCAATCGTCAACCTGCCCGCAGAGTCCGATGTCCCCGGATGGCAGCCTGGTGCAGATTTCGGGTTCGCCATTCAGCCTGACCGGGAGTTCCAATGAGCCGGGGCCGATTCTGGTCGATCCCAATGGCAACAACGTCTACGTGCTGGGTCTGCTCTCCAATACGATCTCGCCGTTGAAAATCAGCCCGGTGTCGGGGAGCCTCACGGCCTTGAGTCCGGCGACCGTGGCCACGGGGTTGCAGCCTATGTCAATGGCGATTCGCGGGGATAATAACTGGCTTTTCGTGACAAACTACAATGCCGCCACGATGTCACAATACTCGATCACACCTGCCACGGGGCAGCTCACAGTGCAGCCGGTGGTCCAGACAGATAACTACCCCTGGGGCGTGGCAGTAAAGTGAGCGTGGTTGGTTGTTTTGAAAGGACGCGGCTTCTAGCCGCGCCGCCAGTCTGAGGCCTTTTTCCGCAACCGCTGAAGAATCTAATCACCGCCCCTACGTCGGCACTTTCAAGATTAAATATCCTCCCACCAGCACAAAGATCAGATCTGGCGACCACGCCGCCAGCGCCGGCGGAAGCTGGCTCAGATCTCCCATGGCTTCAAACAGGCGCGACACTACGGTGTAGAACACCGCGATTCCCACGGCCACCGCGACTCCCGTGATCGCTCCTTTTTTCCCTGTCGACAGCGAGAAGGGAACGGCGAGCACGGCCATAATCAGCGTGATCAGGGGATACGAGAGCTTCTTGTTCAGCTGCACACGCAAGCGCACCACATCGAATCCGCTCTGCTGCAGATCGCGAATGTAGCGTCGCAGCTCTTCATAGTTCATCTCGGTGTACTGCTTCACTTCCTTCTTGAAGTACGAAGGCGTCTCACTCAGTTCGGGAAAGGTGGAGACGTCGAAAGTGCGGTAGCCGTCTGGGGCAATGGCGGCGCCGTGCAGAGAGCGCTGCCAGCCTTGTTCGTAGACCCAGCGATTCAGATTTTCGGCCCAGTGCGCCCGATCCGCGTGAATGCGGCGCGTGATGGAAAAGCTGGCGGGATCGAGCTGAAACACAGTGACATTGCCGAACTGGTCGCGATCGGGATCGAAAAACTGGTAGTAGTAGATGTCGTTGTTTTGACCGAAGATCCATTTGCGATCAGGGCGCAGGTAGGTTTGCGGAGGCTTGCCCTTAATCTGGTTGTGCAGCGCCTCCTGGCGCTGGTTGGTGCGGGGCAGGTAGAACTGGTCGGCAAAAAATAATCCTACCGCTAACACCGCGGCGGCCACGACGACGGGCGTGACGATGCGGTAAATGCTGGTTCCCGCGGCCTTGATGGCGGTAATTTCGTTGGACCGTTGCATCAGGCCAAAGGTGACCAGCACGGCCAGCAGCATGACTAGGGGCGCCACGTTATACAGCAAATAGGGCGCGACGTTGAGCAAATATTCCGCGACTACCGTGGCTGGAACCTGGTTGCGAAGAATATCTCCCAGCAACTCAAATAAGGTGAAGATGATGACCAGCACCAGGAACGTGGAAAGAATTAATCCCAGGTACACAAAGAAGTCGCGCAATACGTAGTCGTCGAGCAGAGTTGGAAAGCTGGCGCTGAACATGCGGCGCCGAGTGGAGGCGCGTTCGAACGCATTTTCGCGGCGGCCACGGGCGACCGGAAGATGAGCGCCAGATGGATCTCGTTTCCAAAAAGCCCGGAACGACGCCAGTTCAAAGGGACGTTTCTCGGCCCGCGACAACAGAAAAACCGCCAGGGCGAAAAACATGATGTCAGCCAACCATGCCCCGAACCACGGTGCAACCTTGCCTTGCCGGGCCAGTGAAACGCCCAGCAGGGAAATCACGTAATAAGTGAATACCAGCAGGATGGTCAGCACGAAGCCGCCTGACTTGCCGCTTTTCTTCGATGACAGCCCCAAAGGAATTCCGACAAGCGCCAGCACGAGGCATGCGGTCGGCAGCGCGAAGCGCTTGTGAAAGGCAATGAGATACCAGCGGGCCGAAATGGGATCGACGCGGCCGGCTTTCTGCCACAGCGCCGAGGTATCCATCAGGTCGGCGGGCAGCGACTCATCGGGCTTGTTCTCAGTGGATGGCAGGTCGAGAGGAATGTCAGTCTGCTGAAAAGTCGAAATCTGGTAATGGCTGACATCCTTGGGATCGGTTTCATGCTCCGAACCATCGATCAAGTGCAGGTGCAGGCGGTCCTGACCTTCACTAACGACGATCCCTTCCTTGGCCAGCGTGATCTTGGGGTTGGAGGCGTCGCTAAGATTCGCCATGAACACGCCCTTCCACACCGCTGCCCCCTGTGCGCTTTTTACATCCTGCACATAGAGAACGACCTTGGGGAATCCCTCATAGAAAACTCGAGGCTGGATCTCGAAGGAAACTTGCGAACCCTTCAGGCGGTCTTCCAAATGTCCGAGCGCGGCTTGGGCGCGCGGGGCGATGTACAGGCCGTTGAAGAGCGCCAGAACCCATGCGGCGATCACAAAAATCGAGAGCGTGCGAAGGAAGGTCCACACCCCCATCCCGCTGGCGCGCATGGCGGTGATTTCGCTGTCCGCCGCAAGACGGCTCAGCCCGATCAGGATCCCGAGCAGCACGCTCATGGGCAGCGTGTAAGTCAGTGCGAGCGGGACGGTAAAGAAGAAAATCTCGGCGACGCTGGGCAGGGGAGCACTGGCGCGGACGACCAGTTCAAGAATTCGTCCCAGGTCGCGCGTGAACAGAACAAAGGTGAAGATCGCCGCGCCGATCAGCGCGTGCGCCGTCACTTCGCGTAGGATGTAGCGGGTCAGGATCCGCATGGGGACGCGCTTTAGGCGAGGATAGCACGAGGGGTGTGCGGGACGCCGCGAAAGTAGTTGCTCGGCATTAAGCAGCGCCGGCATCTTGCCAGCTGTCGCGAGAAGCCTGCCCTGAGCTTGTCGAAGGGGCTTCCCCGTAGCGACAACCCTAGCTGATAGTTTCTAAAGCCGCCGACGCTACTGCAACAATCGGGAACTGCGACTGGTTTCTGTGCGTACCATCACGCGAAGGCGCTGCATGAGTGAGGAGCGGGAATGACATCGGAGCAGAGTCTTGGGCAGTTCGATAGCCGCACTCGGGCCGACACGTTCGCGCTGGTGGCTATTGCTGCCATGGTCGCGCTTGTCCACATCCTCACGAACGGTCGCTACGGATTTCACCGCGATGAGCTGCAGGTTCTGAGCGATGCCCGTCATCTGGACTGGGGATTTGTGCCTTACCCACCGCTGACACCGTTCGTGGAGCGGGTTGGCCTTTTCATCTTTGGCCTCTCAAGGGTGGGACTCCGGATGTTTTCCGTGATCTCGCAGGCGTTCGCCATTATCTTTACCGGACTGATGGCGCGGGAACTGGGCGGAGGACGTCTCGCCCAGGTGGCCGCGGCGCTGGCGATTGCGCTCTCTCCGCTGCCGCTGTTCGAAGGGACGGAGTTCCAATACTCCACCTACGATTATTTGTGGTGGGTGCTCATTGCCTACTTCATGATTCGCCTGCTGAAGACGGAAAATCCGCGATGGTGGCTGGCGATTGGCGCGACCATCGGCATTGGATTTCAGACGAAGTACACCATGGGTTTTTATCTCTGTGGGATTCTGGGCGGAGTTCTGCTGACGCGTGCACGCCGCTATCTGGGCAGTGCATGGTTCTGGGGCGGAATGGCGCTGGGGCTGGTAATTTGCCTGCCCAATTTGGTGTGGCAAGTGAGGCATGGATTCATCTCGCTGCATTTCCTGCAGCACATTCATGCACGCGATGTGGGCGAGGGGCGAGCAAATGGATTTCTGCGCGCTCAATTTTGGATATGCAGCAATCTGGTTGCCGCGCCGCTTTGGATCACTGGACTGCTGAGCTATGTGCGGGACCGGCGCTACCGGCTGCTGGCATGGATGTATCTCATCCCGCTCACGCTCTTCCTGGTGGGAAAAGGACGCGGCTATTATTTGGCGGCGGCGTACCCGATGCTGATGGCGATGGGCGCCGTATCAGCCGAGGGCTGGCTCGCGGCGCGTTCGAAGTGGACGCGTCGCGCTGTGGAGGCAGTGTTTTTCACTGGCCTCGTTGCGTGGGGCCTGGTTCTAGGCGCGATCGTTGTGCCGGTGGCATCCAGCGGCAGGCTGATGAAGTTCGCCCTGCAGAACAACGGCGATTTGCGGGAGGAAATCGGCTGGGACGATCTAGTCAAGACGGTCGCAGGCATTCGAGATTCCCTGCCCGCCGAGCAGCGGGAAAATGTGGGCGTAATGGTGAGGAACTATGGCGAACAGGGAGCAATTGAAATCCTGGGCCCCGTGTATCACCTGCCTCCGCCGATCAGCGGAACGAATTCGGCGTGGCTGCGGGGGTATCCAGTGCCACCGCCCTCCACGCTAATCGTGCTCGGCACCTCCCGCGAAGATGCCGACCGGATGTATAGTTCGTGCCGTCTGGCCGGGCACAACGGCAACGCACTCGGAGTCCGCAATGAAGAGAGCCAGGATCATCCCGACATCTTCGTGTGCGGGGCGCCACGCCTTCCTTGGCCTGAATTTTGGAAGCAATACCAGGGTTTTGGATAAAGATCAAATACCCGCTTCTACCGCGCCTCTTCGGGCACTACCTTGAGATCCAGCTTTTCCGTCCAGCGCAGGACGGTCAGGGAGCAGCTCACGCCCACCCGCAAATCGGTGAGCAGGCGATGCAGGTCGTCCACGCCGGCCACGGCTTGGCCTTCCAGCGCTACAATGACATCGCCGTCGCGCAGCCCGGCGCGCTTCGCGGGGCTGTTCTCTTCTACTCCTAGCACCACCACGCCCATCTCCTTCGGCAGATCGTAGAAGCGCACCACGCGCCGGTGCACCGGAACGGTCTGCGCCGAGACGCCAATGTAGCTGCGCCGGATGCGGCCATCGCGCAGCAGCCGGCTGGCCACGAACTTTGCCGTGTTGATGCCGATCGCAAAACAAATCCCCTGCGCCGGCAGAATGGTCGCCGTGTTCACGCCCACCACGCGGCCCGCGGAATCGACCAGCGGCCCGCCGGAGTTCCCCGGATTGAGCGACGCGTCGGTTTGAATCACGTCGTCAATCAGCCGCCCGGAATACGAGCGCAGCGACCGCCCCAGCGCGCTCACAACTCCCGCCGTCACCGTCGACTGAAATCCGTAAGGCGCGCCAATCGCAATCACGATCTGCCCCACGCGCAAGCGTTGCGAATCGCCCAGCGCAGCCGCAGTCAGACCAGGTCCGTCGAACTGAAGTTCGTTCACGCGGATCACTGCCAGGTCGCTCGCCGGATCGTCGCCGATCACCGTAGCCGGCATGCGCCGCCCATCCGCCAGCGTTACTGCGATGCGCACCGCATCATGCACCACGTGACTGTTGGTGAGGATGAGCCCGTCGGGTGTGAACACGAATCCCGAGCCTCCGCCGCGCCGTTCNNTCACCGCCGTCGAATAGGCATCGAGCAAGGAAGCATCGGAGGCACTGGCGTGCGCGCTGTCCGCTTCGTGTTCCGATTTCTGCCAGCCGACCGATTCGGCGAATTGATTCAGCGGAGCGGGATTTGCGAGAACTCCATGAAGTTCACTTGCGGCTTCTTCCAGGTTCATGATGGATAGATGTCGGTCGATCTAGTTGGGATTCAAGCGCTTTTAAGAACACGCACTGGGGCAGTTTGGATCGTCGTGCCCCTTTTGGCGGCGTCATCTCGAAGCCCGGCGCAGTTCAGCCGGGGGACGGATCTCGCGCGGGAGCCTCGCTGACGCGTTGCGGTCAGCGCGCGAGATCCGTCCCTCCGCCTGAGAAGCGGCTCCGGTCCGGGTGACTCCAAAGGGGAATGGAAACTGTCGAAACTAAAACCGAATTTCTAAGAACAAACAATCGCAAACAGAAAAAGCCGAGACCTAAAATCGGTCCCGGCATTAGTTGGCTGGTTGCCCGGATAAACTTTGCTCTATGCCGAACCCAAAATCATCGGCACAATAAGTGTGAAATCTGACCTATGCGCTTCTCCGCGGCCGTATCGTCAAATCCCGCACCTGGGTCAGAATGCTCGACATCTGCATCCCGTTCAGTTGCGAAACAAAGGGCAAGAACTCTGCGATAAACTGATCTTTCATCAATTCGTTGACTTCTTCCTGGCGGCTGCGTTCGCCGCCGCTCAGTAGATCGGGCACACCGACCTCCAGTGCGCGCGCCAGCCGTTCCAGGGAAGACAGCGTAGGCGTGGCTTTCTCGTTTTCGATTTTGGAAACGTACGTGCGCGGAACTCCCATGCGTCCCGCCAGTTGCCGTTGGCTGAGCCCGTTGCGCAGGCGCAGGGAGCGGATGGAAGTCGCCAGGTTCAAATGTCCGCGACCGTTGTTGCGGGGCACGGGCATCATCAATGGCAGCGCTACCAGGATCGGTTCAGGTTCAGGTTCCTCGTCCAGAGACGCGTGGCAGCGTCGGCAATTATTATTGGAAGTACGGAACTGGACCATCAGGCAATGATCGCATCGTACGACTTCCCGTGAGTCTACAGGGGCAAGAGTCGTGGCCATCGGGTTGTGGGAGTGCCAGAGCGGGCTACTCCTTGCAGCCTAAATGCAGGAACTAATTGGGGGAGAAGTTCCGACTGCTTCGTCAATCTGAGGTATGTGCCCTGTGGAAGTCAAGGTTAAAATACTCGTAGCCCGCGAATGTTGCGGGCAAAACAAAAGCAACACGTCAAATACTTCGGAGAAAACAGGCGAAGACCATGATTGATCGCGAGTCCGCGTGGTGTTTACTAACTGAGTTCACCCAGTCGGAGAGTTTGCGCAAGCACGCTCTGGCCGTCGAAGCCTGCATGCGCGCCTGCGCCCGCAAACTTGGAAACGGCTCCGCCGAAGCCGAAAATCTGTGGGGCATCGTCGGACTGATTCACGACTTTGACTACGAACGCTGGCCCAGCCTCGCCGACCATCCTTATAAAGGCAACGAGATTTTGAAGGAGCGCGGATACCCCGACGAAATCCGCTGCGCCATCATGTCGCACGCCGAATATACCGGCGTCCCGCGCGACACGCCCATGGAAAAGGCTCTCTTCGCTTGCGACGAACTGGCCGGATTCATCACCGCGGTCGCGTTGATCAAGCCGGGTAAATCGCTGGCCGAAGTGGACACCAAGTCGGTGCGAAAAAGGATGAAAGACAAAGCCTTTGCCCGCAAGGTGAACCGCGACGACATCGTCGTCGGCGCTGCCGATCTGGGCGTTGATTTGGACGAGCACATCGGATTCTGCATTGAAGCGCTGAAGCCCATCGCAAAGGAACTTGGACTGGACGGAAGCGCGGTAAAGCAGACCATATAGCGACGGCTATTTTCGGATGCTCCCACAGTCGATCGGATCGATCGTTCCCTCGACTGTGTTGCTGGTCCGATTTGTGACCTTCAAAAATAGCGTGCAAGCCTCACTCGTTTCGCCGATAATGCCTAGCTCTCCCCATGGATACGCCGCACAGCGACCTGGAAGCCATCCGGCAGATTCTCGCCGACCTGACGACTCGCGTCTATCGCATCGAGCGCAAACTCCAAATGGATGCGCCCACAGCTGAACGGCGCCCACCATCAGTTGCCGAAACACCCGTGTCTCCTCCGCCTTCTCAGATCCCTCCGGCACCGGCATTCAGCCAGCCCGCGACAGCAGTCCCTCCGCCGCCCAACACTCCGCCGCGTGCGTCGTACGTGGTCAGCGCGCAATCCAACATTCCGCCGCGTACGCCGTATGTGGTGCGCGCGCAACCCGACTCCGACCTCGAATCGCGCATCGGTTCGCATTGGCTGAATCGTATCGGCATCGCGGCGCTGCTGATCGGAATTTCCTACTTCTTGAAATACGCCTTCGACAATAACTGGATCGGCCCGGCAGGACGCGTAACCATCGGCCTGCTGGCCGGGATCGCGGTTGTACTGTGGAGTGAGCGATTTCGCACCAAGGGTTACCAGGCGTTTTCTTACTCGCTCAAAGCGGTTGGCATTGGCACTCTCTATCTGTCCGTGTGGGCGGCCTTTCAGGTTTACAACCTCGTTCCCAGCAGCGTCGCCTTTGCCATGATGCTGGTGGTGACCGCGGCGACCGCGGCCATGGCCTGGGCGCAGGACGCACAGATCCTTGCCGCCTTCGCTCTCACGGGAGGATTCAGTACCCCGCTGCTGATCTCCACCGGCCAGAACCGCGAGATCGCGTTATTCACTTATGTGGCGATTCTCGATCTCGCCACGCTGGCCCTCGTCTGGTTCAAGCCTTGGCGGCGACTGCTCGTCATGAGTTACGCGGGCACTCTAATGCTCTACGTTGGATGGTATTCACGCTTCTACACCCGGAGCCAGCTCAACCTTACGCTCGCCTTTGCCACGCTATTCTTCGCCATCTTCGCAATTGCGCCCCTGATCACGCTGCAACCGGAAGCAGAGATGCCGCTGCTCGCCTCCGTCCCGGCCGTAGTGGCCTTTGTGAATGCCGGCGGCTATTTCCTTCAGGCCTATGCCATGATCCAGGAAGTCGATAAGACCGACATGGCGTGGTTCGCGCTAGTCCTGGCTGCGGTCTACATCTTTCTCAGCCGCCAGGTTCATAACCGGGCGATCGCTCCCGGCGCATCCGAGAGGTTGCACTTTCTCCACCTCGCCGTCGCCATCGGCTTCATCACCGTCGCCATTCCCATCCGGCTGGATGCGCACTGGATCACCATCGGCTGGTTTGTCGAGGCCGGCGTTCTTCTGTGGGTAGCCAATCGCATAAAGTCCGATTTCCTGAATCTCTTCGCCCTTGGCGCCCTGATTTTGGGCGTCGTCCGATTGCTGTTGATCGATAATTTCCACACCACGCAACTCATCTTTAATCTGCGCATGGCGACGTACGGCGTGGCGATGGCGGTGCTGGGAGGCGTAGCGTGGTACTCCTCCAAGCGCGACGACGATTCCGCGCGTACCGTTGCCGCGATCGCGGTGGTTGCGCTCAACGCGCTTGCCCTGATCTCGCTCAGCCGCGAAGTGGCCGATTTTTATTCCCGGCAAATGCTCGAAGTGCGGTCCTGGCGATCGACGTTCTCAATGGAGTTACGCCGCATCGAAATTGAGCGCGACTTTACCTACTCCGCGCTGTGGATGGCTTACGGCGCCATGTTGATGATTGTCGGATTTCTCCGCCGCTCGGCTTTCGTTCGCTGGCAGGCTTTACTGCTCATCGCCGCCACGATTGGGAAGGTGTTCGTCTACGACGTTTCTCAACTCGATCGTGGCTACCGCATCGTCAGCTTCATCGTGCTCGGTGTGTTGCTGCTGGCGNNCAGCTTTCCGCCGGCGCCAGGGCCCGACAGCAAACAGAAAAGAACGCCAGCAGCGAATGAGAGCCGCCACATCATTGTTCTTCACGCTGCTGGTTGCGCAGACCGCCAATCCGCCCGAGCCTGCTGTCCCCTATTTCAGCAATGTCCGCGACGTGTACATCGCACAGCCGGCTCAGCAGAATTTTTTCATCGTCGACGAAGAACTCTGGAATCACTCGCGTCCCGATCTGGCAGACCTGCGCTTGTATGACGAAGAATCTCCCGTGCAGTACGCGCTTTCAGAACAACGCTCGGGAATCTCCTCCGAAGAGGTAGCGGCGAAGATTCTCAATCTCGGCAGTGTTTCGGGGCACACCGAATTCGATCTCGATACTCAGGGCCTCGCCGAATACGATCGTATTCGCCTGCGTCTCGATGCTCGCGACTTTGTGGCTAAGGCATCGGTGTCTGGCGGCTACGCGCCCGGAAAGGCTGCCGAGGTCGAACTCACGCCGTCCACACTCTATGATTTCACCAAGGAACAGCTGGGCTCGAACTCGCTGCTGAAGTTGCCGTCGTCCAGTTTTCGCTATCTCCACATTCGACTGTCTCCCGGAATTCTTCCGCAACAAGTGAAAGGCGCGAACATCGCGAACCGGCGCGAACAGCAGGCTTCCTGGACCAAGGTTGGCTCCTGCGCCGCGCCTCAAGCGAAGCAGCGCAAAACCGAAATCGCTTGCGATATACCGGCGAGAGTTCCTCTGAGTCGAATCTTGCTTCAGGTCGCGCCCGCACAAGTGAACTTCCGCCGCACGGTCAGCGTAGAAGATGCCAAGGGCATGGAGGTCGCCACGGGCGAGATCAGTCGCGTGCGGGTGAATCGCGCGGGCACGCTCGTCACGAACGAGGAATTAGCCGCGAACGTCATGGACTTAAACGTCATTGCCCTGAACATCAGCGGCAGTTCCGGCCACCTGATCCTTACCATCGACAATGGCGACAATCCACCTCTGACCATCCTCGCCGCCGAACCGCTTTCGCTCGAACGCCGCGTCTATTTTGATCCGCAAGGCAAGACCGCTTTCCGGCTGTACTACGGAGACGAGAAACTTTCAGCGCCGGTTTACGACTATGCCCGATTCTTTCACCTGGACCCTTCGCCAGCGCAGGCGCAACTCGGTCCTGGCGCCCACAGCGCGCAATACACGGGGCGTCCCGACGACCGGCCGTGGTCCGAGCGGCATAAGGGGATTCTGTGGGGAGCGATGATTTTGGCTGTGTTGGCTCTGGGCCTGGTGGCCCTTCGTGGATTACGCACCGAGCAGCCGCGGTAAAGCTTCCCGCCGGGAACATCTCGGTTCGCACAGACCTGTGCTAATATCTGCTGGCATTTCTTCCCCAGGTTCGCACTACTGTCTGAAGTGCGGAGAGACGCTGAGTATGGCGACAACTAGCACCACGCTGCCCGCAACGAAAGTCCTGTTGGGATGCAGTAAGTGCGGTGCGAGCCTGCCTGACGAAGCGCAGTTCTGTCTGAAATGCGGCAAACCCGTAAGCTTGCCGCCGAAATCTCCCGCTGTCGTAGAGGCTCTACTTCCAGAAATCCGCCAGCCACGACGTACGCGCCCAATGATCGTGGGGATTCTGCTGACCATCTTGGCCGGACTCATTCTGTGGGCCGGGATGAGCGACCGCCAGAGTGCACAGCAGGTGCAGGAGTTTGTCGGATGGAAGCATGATCGGGTCATCCTCGACGCTCCTTTTTCCGTCGGTCCGCATACTTTTCGCTATTACAAATTCGCGTTGCCCGAAGGCTCCGTAAACGTGGCCGTCGAAGGGCAGTTCACATCTGTCGCTGACAGTTCCAATGTCAGCAACCGCAGAGACATAATTAGGGCGAAGAATAAAGAGAAGGAAGATATCGACAACGGCATTGAGGTCTATGTCCTATCCGAACCCGCGTTTACCGTTTGGCAGCACGGATACGCGACAAGCTCCCTCTACGAAAGTGGCAAAGTCGCCGAGGGCAACGTGCAGGCGGACGTTCCGACGGGTACAGGAATTTATTATCTTGTCTTCAGTAACAAGACCGCGCCAAAAACGCCCAAGAGCGTTCACGCGACAGTCCTGCTGCGTTACAAGAGTTGGCTGCCAGAATGGTTTCGCGTCATGAAAGGCCGCTTCCTGGACTGGATTGGGGCGTAAGGAAACTACAAAACATCTCCTTGTCATTCCGAACGGCGGAAAGCCGTGAGGAATCTGCTGTCCTTTGCCCAAGTTCTATCGCGTCGTCTCTTCGATTTCTGAAATCCAATCGGGGCGCTTCAGCACTTCGCGCGGTTTGGGGCCGTCGGCGGCGCCGACGATGCCGTCCTGCTCCATGAGGTCGATGAGGTGGGCCGCGCGGCCGTAACCGATGCGCAAACGCCGCTGCAGCAGGGAAGTGGAGGCCTTGCCGAACTCGACCACCAACTTCACGGCGTCGCCATACATGGGATCGTCTTCGGCCTCGCCGTCGGCTTCAGCGTCTCTGCCGCTGCCTTCTGATCCGGCCTCGCGCTCGCCCTTCGGGGCTTCGAGGAATTGCTGCTGATATTCTGCCAGACCTTGCGACTTCCAGAACTCGACCACCGCAGCGATTTCCTTCTCCGTAACAAACGGAGCGTGCAGGCGATGCACGCGGGCCGAACCCGAGGGCAGATAAAGCATGTCCCCGCGCCCCAATAGAGCTTCCGAGCCGTTGGCGTCGAGAATCGTGCGTGAATCCACTTTGGTCGCGACACGGAACGAAACGCGCGCCGGGAAGTTTGCCTTGATCAATCCGGTAATTACGTCGACCGATGGCCGCTGCGTCGCCAGCACCAAATGAATGCCCACCGCTCGCGCCATCTGCGCCAGGCGCGTGATCGATTCTTCCACGTTGCTGGAATCGAGCATCATCAAATCAGCCAACTCGTCGATGATGATGAC
>PLEA01000076.1 GCA_003136335.1 Acidobacteriaceae bacterium
GTGCGCTGCAGGTGGCGAATCTCGGTGGCGATCTTGTCTAACGTGCTGGCGATCACGGCTAGTGTGCCGAGATAGTGCGCGTGTCGATCGCGCTGGATGACCTGCGAAGAAACTGCCGCGGGTTTCAATCCCAGCCGCGCGCAGATTTTTTCTTCGAGTTCAGGCGTGAGGTGAGCGAAGATGCCGACTGCGCCAGAGAACTTGCCGACGCGCATATCTTCTGCAGCGGCCATGAAACGCGCGATGTTGCGCTGCGTTTCGGAATACCAGTTGGCGATCTTGAAGCCGAAAGTAATGGGCTCGGCGTGAATGCCGTGAGTGCGGCCGACCATGGGAGCGTCTTTGAATTCCCAGGCGCGGCGCTCGAGGACTTCGGCTAGGCGCTCGAGGTCTTGCGCGATTACTTGTGACGCCTGGCGAATGAGAAGGGCCTGCGCGGTGTCGACGACATCGTTGGAGGTGAGGCCGTAGTGGAACCAGCGGGCGTGCGGGCCGACGATTTCGGCGACAGCGGTGGTGAAGGCGATGACGTCGTGGCGAACTTCGGCTTCGATTTCGTGGATGCGTTCGACGCGGAAGTCGGCGCGTTCGCGGATGGCACGGGCGGCGTCCTTTGGCACGAGGCCGGCTTCGGCTAAGGTTTCGGTGGCGGCGACTTCGACGGCGAGCCAGGTGCGGAAGCGGTTTTCGTCGCTCCAGATGCGGGTCATCTCGGGGCGGGTGTAGCGCGGGATCACGGGTCTCCTGTGGTGGCGGTGAAATTGTGGACTAAGGATTCTAAATGGGCGGGGCGAAAGAGGCTAGCGCGGGTATCGATGGCGGCGAGTGCATTGAGTTCTGCGCGAAAAGCAGGTCCCTCCACTCCGCTTCCCATTCCCTTCGGGAATGAGAAGCTCCGGTCGGGATGACAATTCAGTATCGGACAATTCTGGAAGGAAATTCCATTGGGATTTTATTTATGTATCGTTGAACGATATACTTATCTGTACTATCGCGGCACGATACAATCTGGGCATGAAGAAGCTGACCTTGTCGGATTACCAGGCTCTGGCCGAGTTTCGGTACCAGATCCGGAAGTTTTTGCGGTTCAGTGAGCATGCGGTGCGGACGGCGGGCATGGAGCCGGGGCAGTACCAGCTCATGCTGGCCATCAAGGGGATGGCGCAGGGGGTGCGGCCGCGGATTCGGGAACTGGCCAACCGGCTGCACATTCAGCATCACAGCGCAGTGGAGCTGGTCAACCGACTGGAAGCTGGGGGGTACGTGCGGCGGGAACGGGCGCAGAATGACCGGCGCGAGGTGTTGCTGGCGCTGACGCCGAAGGGTGAGCGGGTGTTGGGGGAGTTGGCGCTGCATCATCATGATGAGTTGCGGAGCGCGGCTCCGGGGCTGGTGGCGGCGCTGCGGCGGCTGATGCCGCGGGAGAAAGGCGGGGCGCGGAAGGGCTCTGCTTCGAACGAAAGTTGATGGGATCATGGAGCACGATCGTGAGAGTTACAGTCCCTCAGGGGCTAACGAGTGTGCGTGAGAACTTGTGCCGTCCCTTCGGGACTCGCGTGCTTTTTGCCCTTGCCCCCGGCACTTCCGTGCCGGGCTTTCACATGCCGCCGCTTCGCGGCTGGAGATTCGGCCGATTTCGTTTTACCGCTCTCTAAAGCCCGGTTGATGGCTTCGAGGCAACAGGCAAGAGCGAGAGGAAGACTAACTAAACCATGAGTAGCCGCCACACGCCGGAACAAGGCAATCAGAATGGAGACGGCTCCCTGCCTTCCATTCCATCATTAGCGGATTCGCAGCCGGCGCAGTTTCGCATTGTGCTGGTTTCGTTTCTGGCGGCGGCGATTGGGCTGGTTTCGGGAGTGGTGGCTTACGCGCTTTATAAGCTCATCGGGCTGTTCACCAATCTTTTCTTTTTTCATCGCTGGTCGACGACTTTCAGGAGTGTGGGATCGAATCATCTGGGGGCGTGGGTGATTCTGGTTCCGGTAATTGGTGGGTTGGTCGTGGGAGTGATGGCCAAGTATGGGTCATCGAAGATCAAGGGGCACGGCATTCCGGAAGCGATGGAAGCGGTGCTGACTAACCGCAGCCGGATCGAACCGAAGGTTGCGATTCTGAAGCCGATTTCCGCTGCTATTGCGATCGGCACGGGTGGGCCGTTTGGCGCGGAGGGGCCGATTATTCAAACGGGCGGGGCGATTGGATCGCTGGTGGGACAGGTGCTACACACTACCGCAGTGGAGCGGAAAGTGTTATTGGCGTGCGGCGCTGCGGCGGGAATGTCGGCGACGTTTAACACTCCAATTGCGGGGGTGATTCTCGCGATTGAGTTGCTGCTGTTTGAGTTCAAGTCGCGCTCGTTTATTCCGCTGGTCATTGCGAGCACGCTGGCTACAGCAGTGCACATGCAGCTTTTGGGTGCGGGACCGATGTTCCAGGTGGGGGCGATGGACTTCGGGATTCCGCACGCGCTGCCGTTTTACCTGGTGTTGGGGCCGATCTGCGGACTGGCCGCGGTGGGATTGAGCAAGACGTTGTATTGGGTGGAGGATTTATTCGAGAACCTTCCGTTCGATGAATTGTGGTGGCCGGCGGTTGGGGCGCTGGCGCTGGGCGTGATCGGGTATTTTGTGCCGCGCGTGTTTGGCGTGGGATATGACACGATTGGGGATATTCTCAACGGGCATCTGGTCTGGAAGATTCTACTGGTGGTGATGATCGCGAAGTTTGCGGCACTGGTGATTTCGTTGGGGTCGGGGACGTCGGGCGGGTTGCTGGCTCCGACGTTCATGTGGAGCGCGGCGATGGGCGGGCTGTTCGC
>PLEA01000539.1 GCA_003136335.1 Acidobacteriaceae bacterium
GCCGACTGCCGGTAGGTCGCAGACAGAACCAGTTGCTGATAGAAGCGTTTCACATCCCAGCCGCTATCCCGGAAATCCACGGCCAACCAATCAAGCAGTTCTGGATGACTGGGCCGCGCGCCCATCACTCCAAAATCCTCAGTGGTTTCCACGATCCCAGTTCCAAATATTTCCTGCCATATGCGGTTCACCGTTACCCGCGCGGTCAGCGGATTGGTTGGACTAACCGTCCACTCCGCCAAGCCGCGCCGGTCCGGGGATGCACCGGCAGGCAGCGGTGGCAGAAAATGCGGCACACCGGGGCGCACCCGCTCCGTGCGCGCGTTGTAGACTCCGCGGGTCAACATATCCGCATAGGCGAGTCCTGACCCCTCCTCGCTGACCAACGTGAGATCGCCGTCTTTTGAAAGTCGGTTCAGTTCGCTGTTGAGTGCGGGCAGTTGCGCCGTCAGCGAGCGCGTGAACTCATCGCGCTGCGCAAAATAAAAGTCGCTCACAACTTTGAATTCATCGTCCGACCACGCGGAAAGCGGCTTCTGAACAATCTCCGACACATAGTCCTCGAACGGGACGCGTGCCGCTTCGTCGGACCCAAGCTCGCGTGCGTAGAAGCGAAAGTCTTGAAATCCCGACTGCCGGAGCGGGTCGGCGTCAGGAAATACACGCCCGAAGGTCATGGGCGCGGACGTTCGCACCGTGCCGTCGAGCTTGTCTTTGATTACCTTCAACTCCTGTGGCTGGCCGTCAACGTATAGCTTCATGCCACCGGCCTTGCCGGAGCCGGAGTAGGATGCCAGGATATGATTCCAACGACCCTCGACCAGAACCTTCTCTGTCGTCTCGACCGTGGCCGCATTGCGGGGAGGCGCGTGGGTGAATGTGAATGCCAGTTTGCGGTGGTGGATGCGAAGCTGCCAGCCGCGCGAGGCCGCTTTGGCATTGGCACGTGCCAAAATTACGCCGTTCGGCTGCTTGGCGTCTTTGGACTCGAGGGGTCGCAACTCAGGACGCAGCCAGAAAGCTATGGTGAATGGCTGGTTTCTTTCAACGTCGCCGACATCCGGCAAATCCAGCCGTGTGGTTGTGTCCATTCTCATGTAAGGCCAGAGCCATATTCCCTCGCCCCAGATCACCGGACTCTCAGTTGCAGAAACATTCTGCAGCCGGGCAGCCGGCGCCGAGTTGACGAAGGTCATCCCCTTCTGTTCGTCGAAACGCAAGCGCACCTGCAATCCTGCACTGCTTACCGGCAGCGGTCGTGACTTGGACTCCTTCAGCCACATTGCCACCAGCTCGCGAGCCCGCGCGCGCCGCTGACCGATCTGATTCTCCAGCGCGGAACGCTTCGCCAGAATCTGTTCATAGGCCGCGCGATTGTTATCCTTTGGCACACGGATGAATGGCGGCCAGTCCTGCCGATCATCATTCGACGGATTTTCCGTCAGATTGTTGAAGAACGCGGTGAGCCGGTAGAAGTCCTGCCGCGTGATGGGATCAAACTTGTGATCGTGGCAGACTGCACAACCAATGGTGAGACCGAGAAACGCCGCGCCAAACGCCTCAGCACGTTCGCGCTTGTTGTTCACGCGCAGCTCTTCGATAAGCGCTCCTCCCTCACCGGAACTGATGCCGGCACGCAGGAAAGCCGACGCGACCAACGTATCCAGGTTTTTCCTGGGCAGCATGTCTCCCGCAATTTGTTCCTTCACAAACTGGTCAAACGGCTTGTTCTGGTTGAAGGACTTGATCACGGAGTCGCGATAGGGCCAAATGCTGCGGAGGTTGTCCAGGTGGAGACCATGAGTGTCCCCGTAACGCGCGACATCCAGCCAGTAGTGGGCGCGATGCTCGCCGTACCGCGGACTCGCCAGCAGCCGGCCCACTACTCTTTCATACGCATTATCGGATCCGTCCGTAACGAATGCGGTCACTTCTTCAGGACTGGGAGGTAGGCCCGTAAGGTCGTACGTGACCCGTCGAATCAGCGTTGGCCGGTCGGCCTCGTCCGAGGGCGTCAACCCTTCTTTCTCCAGGCGGCTCAGGATGAAACCATCAATCGGGTTCCGCATCCAATGATGCTTCTTTGTCTCCGGAATCGCAGGGCGCTTGGGGGCGATGAAGGACCAATGTTCTTCGTAGGCCGCACCTTCCTTCACCCATCGGCGCAACAGCGCGATCTGCTCCGGCTTGAGGGTTCGGTGCGCTTCTGGAGGAGGCATTCGCTCCTTCGGATCGCTCGACTCAATTCGCCGCACCAAAGGACTCTTATCTGGATTTCTCCGGATGATCGCAGGACCAAATTTTTCGTGGGGCGCGAAGGCGAATTCCCCACGGTCCAAGCGCAGCCCGGCTTTCCGTGCGCCCGGATCGGGGCCGTGGCACGCATAGCAGTTTTCCGAAAGAATCGGTTGGATAGTCTCGTTGAACGACAATCTTCCGGGACGGAATGTGTTGGCCGCGTGGTGAGCCATCCACCAGGCAACGGCGATCCCGAGGAAGACAGTTACTACAATCCGGAAGAAGCGAAATCGTGCCTTCGGATCCTCTTTCCTCGACATCTCTTGTCTTCCTTTGATCACTGCGGTGAGTTCAGTGTTTCCAAGAGATAGTATGCCCGCCGATCACCCTACGGGAAGGGCGAAAAGGCATCGCGCCACGGTCCAGGCTTGGGCACAGCTCGCGGGAGTGAAGACCGAGGCTCTCTGGCAACCGTGAACCTACTGATTAAGAGTAGGCAAGTCTGATGGGGTCTTCCACGTCTTAGCACCTTTAAGAGTCAATAACTTACGGACAACTAAGCCCGCACGGGAGCAATTTTGGCTGGTATTGAAAAGAAGCAAGTTACCGCACATGGGATCAAAGCGTACGGGCACACTTATGGCACACCTCACACTGACCTGAATTCCCTCTTTCTGAACAAGGCTGAGTACGATTTCGGACGAAACAAACGGGAGGAAGTGTCGCGGAGCAGGCACACCGAAGCAGAAATGATCAGGCGTTGAAGCAAGTTGAGGCGAGTTTAAGAGCGGAAGACGTGGCGCGGGAAGTGGGAGGTCGAAGCACCTCTATGCCTAGGGAGATGGATGCGATCGATGCGCAAGAAAGCGAAGCCGTTACGCGACGAAAACGCGCGGCTGAAAAAGCTGGTGGATCCTAATCTGAACAAAGAGATGCTGAGAGTGGATTCGAATTCGCGTTAGAGCGTAAATTCAAGAACATGCATCGCGCTGGCTGTGCGTTATGGGCAGGTAACGCCATGGTCGGCCGCCTAATTGTTGTGTACTACGATCTCAGAACTCGCTGACTAAGAATTATGTTCCCCGATGCGGCTGCAATGTTGCCAACTGCAGCCATCACTCCCAGGGTTTTCTGATCTCGTTCGGAGGAGCACCTGGCCCAGGCAGCGGAAAGAGGCAAGGTCAGGCACAGCCACAACAGGCTAATTCTTCGCATACACCGGGCCGGCATTACGCTTGGGCGGGTCGGAGATGGCACGGATATAGGAGGTCAGCGCCTGAATATCGGACTTGCTGAGAGTGTTGCCCCAGGCCGGCATTAGCGCAGATTTGTTGAGCGCGGGACCGCCATGGCTGATGATGGCAGTGAGATCGGCCTCGCTGATCTTGTTGAGCGTATCGCCCTCGGTGAAGGGATGCGGCTTGATTTCGAGGTTATCGAAGTTCGAAACGCGCTCCACGGTCGACTCGGGATTGTGGCAGCGGTCGCAATACTGGTCGTTGAGCTGGCGGCCAAGAGTCTGCTGGTAACCAAGCGCGATCTCTTCAATTCTTAATTCAACGTTCTTATGCG
>PLEA01000122.1:0-3529 GCA_003136335.1 Acidobacteriaceae bacterium
GAGTTTCACCGTGATCGCACGCCAGCCCGTGTTGGCGTTGGGCTTCGGGTAGTAACTCAATGAGTACAGATGTGTCAAATCGTCACGGATGAAAGCAAAGGCTCGGTGTTCATCTTTCCAGTTCTTGGCGAAGTAGGCCTTGCCGCCAGTGGCGGCAGTCATACGATCAAAAACCGCGGTGGACACCGGTTCCAGTTTTGCCGTTTGGGTGCTGATCATGTAGATCGAAACTCCGGCAGACTGGGCAAATTCAGCGACGTCCTCAGGTGGTACTACGCTGGAATTGTCCGGGCCGTTCGAGAACACCACTACGACTTTCCGGCCTTTATTTTGAGCCGCGTCTTTCAGCGTCAACAAAAGCGCGTTGTAGAGCGCTGCCTGATCTCCGGCCACAGTCGAGCGCACAGCCCGCAAAATTTGCGACCTGTCGGAAGTAAGGGCGGCTGCGCGAGAAAGATCTCGGCTATACGAATAGAATGCGATCTTGTCGGCGTTTCCCAGCGAGCGAATGAACTCGGCAATCGCGTCTTGCGCGAAGACAAAGCCCCGGTACATATAGTCGCTGGTATCAAACAGGACAAACACATTGGCTCCGCTCACCAGCGAGGCGAAGGTCTGAGACGAGGCGCCGTCAGAAGAG
Organism: Acidobacteriaceae bacterium; assembly: GCA_003136335.1. The sequence goes on from PLEA01000122.1 coordinate 641, forward strand.
CGTTTGGCCAACTCACCAGACGGAGCCGCAGACGAGTCCTGCTCCGCAAACTCACCGAGACTGCGGGCTGGCTCGTCGCCTTCAGCAAAGGTGGCCGCCTTCTCAATAATCCCATCCTCAACGATGGCAAAATCCTTGGGCCCGAGTCCCGTAACGTAGTTCCCCTTCTTGTCCGTCACCGCCACGTTGAGCTGGACCATGTTAACCACAACGTGGAAGTTCGGGCTCTCCTGAGCTTCGATGCCACTTTCGTCTCTCAGTATGAAAACCAGCGGGATCAGAATCAGCAGAAACAATTTTCTTAACATGAGTTCAAGGTTCCTACTTCTGCGACCCCACGTGCGTGAGGCCGCTGTATTATTGGTCGGCGTCTCATTCGAACGACGCGTCAAGGCCGAACGGCGCTAATCCTCGGCGGCGAAGCCAACTTGCCTTCACGAAATTCTGTCCCCGTTTCATGCATCGCCCGAAGCAGCGCAGGCCAATCTTCAAAGTCGGTAGCGAAAATCTTCTCGACCATCATCAGGGTAAGCTCCGGCACGAGATGGTTCAGCATGACGGGCGAATATCCTCCTTCATCGGCGAGGCGAGCCCAGTACAGATTGGGCGAATCCCAGGATTCTGCAAGAAAACGGCTGGAAAATCCAGAGAGGGGTGGCATGGGCGGAATGTTCAGCAGTTCGAGACCGTAGTTCTGCGCCATTTGGGGATGGGGCGTGCCGAAATCGTGCGACAAGCGCTTCCAGTTGACCTGTTCGGAGTGCTCCCGACACAGGTCTTGCAGTTCCTGGCTGGCGGTTCCCCACACCTCAGGTTGTTCCGGGTACTTGTCCCGGAACTCCGCCGCCAGATAGAAGGTGTCTGCCGGCATCATTTGAGGAAATATTTCCGCTACGCGACCATCGCGCAGGACTTGCTCGAGTTGCCGTAATCGCTGCGGAAGCAACCGATCCGACAGAATGATCAGTACCTTACTTCGCAGCGTTTCGTCTTTTGCCGAAGCGGTCAGGAGTTCTTCCCCTGTCCGCTGATACAGAGCGATTGCGTGAAGCTCCAATGGGCTGACATTCCACCAGCGGGGTAGGATTGCGGAGGTCAACAGCTCCGGCACTAATTCCTCCCAGATGAGAGCCTGAACACTGTCCGGCGAAATGAAATCCTGTTCGAGCTCGGCCAAAGCATAGGGGAGGTCGGCAAGCGAACCGACGAAATGGGCGCCTCCGCCCGCCGGAGAACCCTGGCCCATAAGCTCCGGCGCCTGCCAGAGTCTCTTCAAGCCTTCAACCGTCTCTCCCGCGAAGTCGTGGGAGCGGACGAAGAGCGGATTGTGGTGCAGGGCCTGGGCACCCGGCGGCTCGTAGTACGCATAGTTCAAACCAACGAGAGTGTCTCTCAGGAACGAGGCGAGTTGACCCCGCGCATCGTCAATTTGCCCTCGCGAAGCCGTCGAAGACTGGAGGACTTTAGGCAAGTCGGCACGCATCTGGACGTCGGTATGATGATTGTTATAGATTCCTGCGGCCCATTGCGATCTCTCGCCGTTGGTGAAGATCGGCCGCGGCATCTCAAATTCTCGCGTCTGGCCAGCCAGGAGGATCACGTACTCTGCCGGCTGCTTACCTCGCGCCTTTTCGGCCAAAGCATCCCCCACCGTCAGGAGCGTGTCGAGCGAAACCAGTCGCTGATCGTCCAGTACAGAGCGGATCCTGGCGGCGATTTCACGGTGCATCTGCCTTCCCTCGGAACTATTCTGCCGAGGTCCTGCCAGCAGGTCGATGATCTCGTCTTGCGAAACTGTACCCTTGCCGATCGAAAATCGGAATAGTTCTCCCAGGGAAGATCGACCCGCGTCATACACTTGGGAAGCTGAGCGAACCGTGGCGAAAGGCTTGATCACGCGCTGCCACGAGTCGTTCAGGTGCGAGTTCGAAATCTGTCCTTGGCGGGCCAGAATCTGCCAGATTCCGACATTTGCCTGAAAGGTGCCGAGTGCGTTCCCACGCGAAGCTGGGGGCAAGCTGTTCAGCCCTCGAGCTACGTCCAGAAACAGCGCGATTGATTCGTCGGTTAACTCCGGAAACTCGGAAAAAATCCGATACTGATCACTGAACTCCCCGAAGTTGCGTGCTAGCAAGCGGACCGTAGCCGGCGCCAAGCGATTTCCCAGAGATCGTCTGCCGTCAAGCCCACTGATCGCCATGTAGGTCTGCAGGGGGCCACTTTCGGTGGGTGCCCGGGACAGGGCGAACATTATTTGCACAAGATGATCCGGATCCGTCAGGCGGGACGTCTGCTTTCCCCACCTGCGCACGAGGTTAGAATTGTGCCCTTGGAGAATTTCTCTCCAGACTTCGAGATTCCCGGGGACGAGCGGCTCACCGCTGCTCTCCAACTGAAGTCGAGTGACCAGAAGCAAGAGCGCAGGTGCCGGTCTGTAAAAACTCCTTGTGGCGAGGGCGGAAGGATCTGGAGCGCGCAGTCCCGCGTAAAAGAGCCGCAGCCGATGCTGGCTGGTGAAATATGCCTGCTGAATTCCACTCGCCCGCGAAAGCACGTCAAAATAAGCGATCAGCCAACCCTTGTCCTTGGCCAGCAATCTCGGGACAAAAGAGGCAGGGGACGCCGGGCTCGCTCCGACCAAGTCCTCCCACGCAGCTTCCGCCTTCACTCCTCCCGGTACGTTGACTCGGCCCCCGCTGATGCAGAGCTCCCTCCCGTAAAAATCAAGGACGGCGGCGTACGGAAGCAGCTTGCCGAGCCCCATCGATTGTTGCAAAGACTTGCTGGTTTCGGGGTCGATCCGTGAGAGGGCCCAGTACAGGCGCGCGACCGCTGGGTCGATCAGGATCGTGTCAAGCAAGTCCCTGCTGTTTTCTTTGAAGTTCTTCG
>PLEA01000122.1:3642-4762 GCA_003136335.1 Acidobacteriaceae bacterium
CCAACTCCCTGGCCTGCACGACATATCGCCTCAATAGGATAAGGAACTCAGTTGGCCGAGTGGAGCCCTGATAACCCTGGGTGAACACATTCCGGCTCAGCAAGGGCAGGACTTCTTCAGGCGTAATCTTTTGACTAATCCCGGCCATGCGCAGAAAAGATCGCAGCGGACCTGGGATCACGAACTGCGACGAAGCCGAGAGCGTTCCATCTTCTGGAGAAGAGATGAGGGCTGCATCGCCGTGCTTTAAGGGAGTGGACGGGGGCAGTTCACCGCCACTCGCGAACAAATCGCAGTTCAAAAGAGAAAACGCGACTAGGACGGACAGGCACAGAGAATATTTCACGGTTGGATTCCTCGCGGAGCCGGCGAGACCTCATTTCACCTGGAACCTATCGCGGAAGGCAGGGGTGTCTTCCATTCGCGAAACCGAAATGTCCCCAGATCTAGGCTTGGTGAGAACCGGGCCTTGCTCCAATTTCATTGTCGGCAAAAATACCTGATCTCGAGCAACTATCCAAGCTGTTTTTTTGGGTCTTTTCTTAAGGGGGGCTTCACAGCGAAATAGACTTGAATCCGGGTGGGATCCAGGGAACTAGAGAACCGCGCGATCCAGGCTTCTATTCCTCTAAGACTGAACCGAAAAAACTGTCGGACTGTTATTCCGCGCGCAGTGCATCCGTTGGATTCACGGACGCCGCGCGACGCGCCGGCAGGAAGCTCGCCCCCATCGACGCCAGCCCCAGCAGCAGGGCCACGCAACCCAGAGTCACCGCGTCCCAGGCTTGCACACCGAACAAGAGGTTGCGTATTAGCAGCGATGCTCCCACCGAGCAGACCAGCGCGATTGCCAGCCCTGTTCCTGTCAGCCATCCCGCCTGCAGCATCACGAGCTTGTACACCGAGCTGCGCTGTGCACCCAGCGCCATGCGCACGCCGATCTCCCGCGTCCGCTNNAACTCCATAAAGCCCCACCACACCCAGCACCAGCGCCATGGCCGCAAATCCGCCCACCAGCCACGCCGAAAACCGGTGCAGCAACGCGGCTTGTGTGGCGTCAATCTGATCGTTCATGGTCGCTTCGTCCGATACGCCTAAGTCCGGGGCGATTTGGTGGAGC
>PLEA01000371.1 GCA_003136335.1 Acidobacteriaceae bacterium
GAAAAGCATCACCTCACCTTCGCTCCCGATCCCGCCAGCCACGACCGCTGCACCATCGGCGGCATGATCGGGAACAATTCCTGCGGCGTTCATTCCGTAATGGCGGGCAAGACCGACGACAACATCGAGGAACTCGAAATTGTTACCTATGACGGCGTGGGCATGAAAGTAGGCCCGACTCCCGCCGATGATGTGCAACGCATCAGCGCCGAACCGGGACGCCGTGGCCAGATCTACAGCACTTTGAAAAATATTTCCGATGAACACTCCGAGCTCATTCGCCAGCGATTTCCCAAAATCCCGCGCCGCGTCTCCGGCTACAACCTGAATTACCTGCTGCCGGAAAATGGTTTTCACGTCGCGCGAGCCCTCGTCGGATCAGAAGGAACATGTGCCACAGTTCTCGAAGCAACTTGCCGCCTGGTCGAGAGTCCTCCCGAACGCGTGCTGCTCGTTGTGGCCTATCCTGATATTTATCAGTGCGCCGATCATGTTCCGGAGATCATGGCGCACAAACCCATCGGCCTCGAAGGCTTCGACGATCTTCTCGTCTACTACACGCGTACGAAGGGCATGAATTCCGAAGGACTCGCTCTGCTCCCCGAAGGCGAAGGCTGGCTCATGGTCGAGTTCGGCGGCCAGACGGCGCAGGAAGCCGAGTCTCAAGCGCAAGGTCTTATCGAAGCGCTCAACCGCAGCGCTAATCCTCCGAACGTGCGTCTCTTCTCGGGCCAGCAAGCCAAGCACATTTGGGAGATTCGCGAGGCCAGTCTGGGCGCGACGTCGCACGTTCCCGGCGAACCGCTGAACTGGGAAGGATGGGAAGACGCCGCTGTCGCTCCCGAAAAACTGGGCGGCTACCTGCGGGACCTGCGCAAGATGATGGCCGCATTCGGATACAAAGGCTCGCTCTACGGCCACTTCGGCCACGCTTGCGTGCACACGCGACTCAACTTCGATCTGCAATCCAAAGATGGAATCGCCAAGTTTCGCAAGTTCGTGGAGGAGGCTGCCGATCTCGTCGTCAGCTACGGCGGATCACTCTCCGGCGAACACGGCGACGGACAGGCCCGCGCCGAACTGCTTCCGAAAATGTTCGGTCCGGAATTGATGCAGGCGTTCCGCAAGTTCAAGTCTGCCTGGGATCCGGACTGGAAGATGAATCCAGGCAAGCTCATCGATCCTTACAAGCTCGACGAGAATCTACGCCTCGGTGCCAACTACGCGCCTTGGGAGCCGCAGACGCACTTCAAGTTTCCCGCCGACCATGGCAGCTTGTCGCACGCCGCGCTGCGCTGCGTGGGCGTGGGCAAATGCCGTCGCGAAGAAGGTGGCGTGATGTGCCCAAGCTACCGCGCCACGCATGAAGAAGAACACTCCACGCGAGGCCGCGCTCACTTGCTCTGGGAGATGACTCAAGGTGAAGTCATTCGCGATGGCTGGCGCAGCGAAGAGGTCAAGCAGTCGCTCGATCTGTGCCTCGCGTGCAAGGGATGCAAGAGCGACTGTCCGGTGAGCGTCGACGTGGCGACTTACAAAGCTGAATTCCTCTCTCATTACTATGAAGGCCGCGTGCGTCCGCGCAGCGCCTATGCCTTCGGCCACATCGATCTGTGGGCGCGTCTGGCATCGAACGCTCCGGGCCTAGTCAATCTGACCACGCAGTTGCCCTTCCTGCGCGATATCGCAAAAATGGTTGCGGGGATGCCGCAGCAGCGCAGCATTCCGGCCTTCGCTCCCGAAACTTTTCGAAGCTGGTTTCAACGACGTGCGCGAAACGTCAACGGGCCTCCGGTGCTTCTCTGGCTCGATACATTCAATAACTACTTCCTGCCTGCGACTGCCAAAGCCGCGGTCGATGTTCTCGAAACCGCCGGATATCAGGTAATCCTTTCGCGGGCGAATCTGTGTTGCGGCCGTCCACTCTACGACTTCGGCATGCTCGACCGTGCACAATCGCTGCTGCTCGAAATCCTCGACGCGCTTTCGCCCGCCATCGAAGCGGGAATCCCGGTGGTCGGACTGGAGCCAAGCTGCGTGGCCGTCTTCCGCGACGAACTGCTCAACTTCTTTCCTCACGACCAGCGCGCGCAGGCACTGGCGCGGCAGACGTTTCTGCTCAGTGAATTCCTCGAACGCAACTCCGGGGATTCTCCACTTCCCCGCTTCGAGCGCAAAGCCTTGCTGCACGGACACTGCCATCACAAGTCCATCATGAAAATGACCGCAGAAGAGTCGTTGCTGCGGCGCATCGGCATCGACTTCCAATCTCCAGCTCCGGGATGCTGCGGAATGGCTGGCTCGTTCGGCTTCGAGCACGACAAATACGAAATCTCCGCGGCCATTGGCGAACTCGAACTTCTGCCCGCCGTGCGCAAAGCGCCGGCGGACTGGCTGATCATCGCCGACGGATTCAGTTGCCGCGAGCAGATCGCACAGGGGACTGGGCGGCACGCCCTTCACTTAGCCGAAGTTTTGCAGATGGCCCTCGATCCTTCTCAGATTGCTGACGATCCTTTCCCGGAATCGGCGCTGGTTCGCCAGCGCGATGCTGACGTGGGCTCCTCCATGAAGCGGGCTGGACTGGGCTTAGGCGCGCTGGCGGCGGGCGGATTTCTCCTCTGGCGATTCGCCAAGAACCACTGACGAATCAGACACCTACGCCCAACTTAGCTCCAGGCTAAGCCGCGCCTATGGCCCAATTGCCTGCTTTCTGGGACAATGGAGCAGGTTCAATCGCATCTGCCGAAGCTTTCCGAGGCTCCGTTTAACCCATCTTAATTTCTTATGGATCGCGAACTCCCAACCATGATCAGCGGTGAGGTCGCTCTTGCGACGTCGGCGGCTTCCCAGTTGTCGGCCGCTGCGCCCTTGCGCGGGTCGGTTCTGGTTCTGATTCAGTTCGATGTTTGCGAAGAGATTCGGCTGGACGTGCTGCGCAAAATCTTCGGGGCGCGCACCGCGGACGCGAGCTTCATTCATCAGGCCCCGGGATACGTTCGCTACCAGCGTCCTCCAGTCGAGGAGACGCTTGAACCGTTGGTACTGGAGACCGGAGAGCGGCTTGAGGGAGAGATCAAGTACTACGATTACGGCGTCGTCAGCCTGGTCTTCGAACTGCCGTTCTCGGGCGGGTGGGACACGTTGGTGCAGCTTTCCTGCCGCTGGACTTCCGACACCAACTTTGAAACTCTCGCCACGCGCGTGGTGAAGCAGAGGCTGGAACGGGCCGCTCCCGCACTGGTTAAGCCTTACGCCGTGAAGCATGGTGAGTGGCTGCAGGAGGATTACTTCATCTTCCACGTGCGCGAGATCGAAGGCGCGCCGTCGGCGAACGACCTGCTGGCTGCGCACGGAGATCAGATTTCGCAAGTGGTGCGTGGTGAAATGCAGATGCTTTCCGACGGCGAGCGGCAGGAGATTCTGCTGTCGCGGATTTCTTACTATCCCAACGATCTGGCGGTGATTGGCTGGAATGCGGCGTTTATCTATGACGATCCCGCAGGCGCGGAGACGGCGATCCAACTCCTGCAGTACGCGAACTCGCAGTTGCTGGAGTTCCGCCATTACGACGAATTGCTCACCACGGAACTGGAGAACGTCTACGACTTCCTCGAAGTCGGCGCGACGGGATGGTGGTCGCGCTGGCGGACGGCGCGGGCTGCGTCCAAGCTGCACACCGTGTTGCTCGACGTCAACGAATTGACCGAGCGCGCCGACAACGCCATCAAGTTTCTCAGCGACATGTTCTCGGCGCGGCTCTACAAGCTGGCCGCGTCGAAAGTCGGTGTGCCTGATTACAAAGACCTGGTCAAAGAAAAACTGCAGACGGCCGAAGATCTCTACCGCTTCATGGTCGACCAGTTCAACCAGAGCCGGGCCTTCGTGCTCGAGTTGATGGTGGTGGTCATCCTGATCATCGAACTGATCTATTTCTTCCGCGGCAAACCGATCTAGCCCGTAGGGCCGGCATAACTTAGCCCAAGACGTAAGTCCTGGGTAGCCGAACAATAAAGGGGAGTAAGTCCCGTAGGAACGGCACAACATCTGGCCGACCAATCCCTTATGTTCCTGAAAGCCGAGAAGTATCGGCACTTGGAGCGTTGATGAAGAACCTGTCTGATTTCAAGCCCCTTGAGCGGGTTTCGCTACCGCTATTAGGCGATCTAGACTGTTCCGGGCTCATTCTCATGGTTGGCCTCAACTCATCCGGAAAGACCCAATTCCTTCGTGACATTTGCGCCCGTCTTAGGGGAGAAATTAGAGACCCAGTGGTTGCTAGGGAGATCGCGCTTCGCAAGGTGCAGTTTGAACCTTTCCTCTCGTGCTTGGAGCGTGAGGGCTACATAGAGCGCTACACCGACACGGGCAACAACAGACAAATCCGCCCCTAAGGCTACGTACGTCGGAAGTGGAGAGCCCTCAGCACTGACTCAGGAATTTCAGGCAGAGCAATGGCACCAATCCTATCTAAATTCAGAGGAGTCGCTCGGTTCTTAGCGTAGCCGGATGCCCCATCCTAATCTCGCCGCTTTTTTGGCGAGATTAGGATGGGGATTTTGACTTTCTGGGAATCTGAATCATGCTAAATATTGCTAAATCATGCTATACAATATTCACATGAGGAACACCAGAACGCTTTCCGTAACCCTTCCACCCGGCATGCTGAAGCGTGCCCAATCCATCGCCAAGAGGGAGAGCCGCACCATGAGCGAACTCATCCGCGAGGCCCTCCGCCATTACGAACGCCGCTCCTCGTGGGACGACATCAACGCCTACGGCCGCTCCAAAGCCGACCGCCAGGGCATCCGCGAAGAAGACGTAGACCGCCTCGTCCACGAACTACGCGCCACCAAACGCGCCGCCAAAAAGTGATTCGCATTGTTCTCGACACGAACGTGATTGTGTCTGCGCTGGTCTTCGGCGGCGTACCCCGGGGCATCCTCGAACTCGCTGGAGCCGGGCAATGCCAACTCTTCTACTCCGAGCCAATCCAAACCGAAGTCCGCCGCGTCCTCTCGGAAAAGTTCGAGTGGCCGCAAGCCATGCTCCAGGAAGCCTTAGCGGTCCTCTGGAGCATGGGCAAACTCGTCGTTCCCCGCACGACCGTCGACGCCGTCCCGCACGATCCCGATGACAACCGCATCCTCGAGTACGCTGTCGAAGCGCAGGCACAAGTCGTGGTCTTCGGGGACCACCACCTGCTGGCCCTGCAAAAGTACAAATCCATCCCTATCGTTACCCCACGCGAGTTCATCGAACTCTTCCTCGCACCCTAAACTCGGGGCTACTCCCCATTGGGACTATGCCCAAAAGCTCTCCCAAGAACTTCGACCGCACCCTCAGCCCTCGGCTGTCCAAGCGGCCCAGAAGTATCCGGCCGCCGCGAAGTTACACTCACCTCAGCGCCAGCCCTGTCCGCCAATGCGCCCGGCATCAAGCCAATCCCCAACCCGCGAACATCGCGCGAAGGGCGACAGCCCAAACTCGAAACCGACGCTCCCAATCCCACTCGTCCCAAACCGCCGGCCAGCGTGAAGAACACCGAAGCTCCGGAGCGAAAGATTGCAGCCCACCGCGCAAGCAGTTGGTAAGCCCAACTAAGGAGAACAAGCCCCAAAGGCGCGAAAGAACGCATCGCGGCCCGATAACCTGGGCCGCCGGACAGCCGGGGCGGCTGTCCCCACACGAGCAAAGGCGAGAGCAGATTCCTCGCGAAGCTCGGAATGACAAAATTCGGTTTGGATAATAGAGTCTAGGTTAGGGAGACTCTATGCGAGGACTGAAAGACAAGCGGGTTCTGATTACTGGCGGCGCTAGCGGGATTGGGGCGGCTACGGCGGGGCGGTTTCTGGAAGAGGGAGCGCGGGTGTGCGTGCTGGATCGCGATGAGAAGGCTTGCGAGCACATTCGGCGCGAGTTGCCGGGATTGGGCGAGGCGATTATCGCCGACGTCACCGACTTGATGCAGGTGGAAGCCGCGTTTGCCGAGGCGATTCGGCTGATGGATGGCGTCGACGTGCTGGTCAATAATGCGGGCATCAGCATCCGGCACAAGTTTCTCGACATCACTCCCGAAGAGTGGGAGAAGGTTATTTCGGTGAATTTGACCGGCGTGTTTTATGTGGCGCAGACTGCGGCGCGGCACATGTGGGAGCGCGGCAGCGGGGTGATTCTGCAAACTGCGTCGACCAATGGGGTGATGGGATATCCGTTTTACGCCGACTACAACGCGACCAAAGCGGGAGTGATTGAGCTGACGCGGTCGATGGCGCTGGAGCTGGCGCCGAAGGTGCGCGTGTGCGCCGTGGCTCCGGGATACGTGCTGACGCGGATGCAGCGGGCGGAATATTCCGAGGCGATGCTGGAGGAGGTGAACCAGAAGATTCCGCTGCGGCGGCACGCCACGCCGGAGGAGATTGCGGGGCTGTTTGCGTATCTGGCGTCGGATGACGCGGCGTTTGCTACGGGGCATGTGTTCACCATGGACGGCGGAGAGACCGCTGGAGGGTTGGCGAGCCGGTGACGCGTATGACGTCTGTGGTGTTTCTCGGTGGAGGACGAATAACCGGCGCGTTGGTGGCGGGGTTGCGGCTTGCTGGATATGAGCGGGAAATTGTCGTTTATGATCGCAATGCGGAGAAGGTGCGGGCGTTGCGGCGGGATGCGCGAGTGCTGATTGCGCGCGACTTGAAGTCTGCGGTGTTGCGGGCGGAGATGCTGATTGTGGCGGTGCGTCCGGCGTCGATGGCGGGGATTCTCGAGGAGATTGTGGCTGGCGGAGTTCGGGCGCCGAAACTTTGCGTCAGTTTGGCTGCGGGGGTTCCGCTGCAGAAATTACGTGGGCGGCTTGGATCTGCGGCGCGTTGGGTGCGCGCTATGCCTAGTCCGGTTTGCCGGGTGGGACGCGGGTTGACCGCGCTGAGCTTTGAGCGGAGTGTTACGAAGACGGAGCGCCGGCGGGTGCGCGACTTTTTTGAACGTGTGGGGACGGTGCTGGAAATTCCTGAAGGGCAGTTTGATGCGTTCACGGCGGCGTACTCGTGCAGTCACGGGTATCACGCACTTGCAACTCTGGCGAAGGCTGGACAACGCGCCGGACTGGGGCGCGCGACTGCATTGACCGCGGCGGCTCATGCGCTGAGCGACGGGATCGGGTATTGGCGGGAAAGCGGAAAAGCGCTCTCTGAGTTGCTGCACGAAGCGGCTACGCCGGGAGGGATTGCCGCGGCGACGATGTCGGCGATGGACGAGTCCGGCTACGCGAGAGTTGTGGAGAAGGGGATTCGAGCTGGTATTAAGCAGGCCTGGGTTAACGCCAAGCGATGAGCGGGCCGGCGGATTTACGGCACGACTGAAGTCGTGCCCTTCCCGTTATAGGCGCCGGGCTTCGCCCTGGCGGGACAGCCGAGGCGGCT
>PLEA01000546.1 GCA_003136335.1 Acidobacteriaceae bacterium
AACAATCCCCGGATCAGTGTGGGACGGCTGCTGGCTTTGGCACAACATCAGGTGTATCGCGAGACCAGGGCGGCAGAACTCCCCAATTTTAACGGCGCTATTACGGCCGTCGATGCCAACGAAGGCAGCCGCATTGGGGCCGGAGCGCTCACTGCATCTCGCCTGCTGGAACATGCGGGCGCCGGGGTAACGCTCAGCCAGCTCATCACCGACTTTGGGCGCACAACCAACCTGGTGTCCTACTCAAAACTCCTGGAAAAGGCGCAAAACGCCAATGCGCTGGCCACCACGGAGGATATCGTTCTCGCTACGGACCAGGCTTTTTACAATGCGCTGCAGGCCCAGGCTCTGCTCAAGGTCGCGCAACAAACAGTGACCACTCGCGGGTCAGTCCAACATCAAATCGACGAACTGACGAAGAGCAAATTGAAATCAGGTTTGGATTTGTCCTTTGCCAACGTTAATCTGTCGCAAGCCAAGCTGTTGCAACTCGACGCACAGAACAATGTCGATTCCACCGTCGCCGCGCTCACGGCAGTGCTTGGATTCGACAAACAGGTCAGCTACGAATTGACTGAAGAGGAAACACAACTGCCGTCGCCGCCGCCGGATGTGGACGTGCTCATCAATACTGCTATGCAGCAACGCCCCGATCTGCAGGCGCTTACCTACGGTCAACAGGCAGCAGAAAAGTTTCGTCGCGCTCAGCGCGACCAGCTCTTGCCGACCATCAGCGCTCTCGGCATAGCGGGAGTGACTCCGGTGCGTCCGGACTGCTTTGGCGGCTGCTTCCCGAACTATTTCATTTCCAGCTGGTATGGCGCCATGGGCGTGAATATGAGCATCCCGATCTTTAATGGTTTTCTTCTCAGCGCACAGGCCTCGGAAGCAAATTTCCGGGCCAAGGCCGCAACCGAGAACACCCGGGATCTGCGCGACCAGGTAGTCCGCGACGTTCGGACTGCATGGCTGTCCGCGAATACGGCATTCCAGCGGGTCGGCGTGGCTGCCGAGCTCGCCAAGGAAGCCGACTTAAGTTTGAATCTCGCTCAGGGTCGTTATCAGCTTGGCCTGGGCTCGATCGTTGAACTCAGTCAGGGGCAGTTGCAGCAAACCGATGCTGCCATCGGCTATGTCAACGCTCAGTACCAGTATCGGCTGGCTCTCTCCACGCTCAACTTTGAGATTGGTGTGCAGCCCTGAATACCGTCCGAGCGAGGAGCAGACTATCTCTCAGCGACGTACAGCGGTTCATGAAAAGAAGTAACAAGAAAAATCAGGGCTCCTCGTTCACCACCCGTCGAGGACTCTTGCTGTCACTTTATATCGCAGCTTTTATCGCTCTCATTTTTATCCTGGTCTACTACTCGTATGTTTTGCCCATGCAGCAGTCGTTAGAATAATTGACGCTCGTGTTCTGAGATCTCACTATGTTGCCTTTCTCGCTGTATTTCGTTACCGGAGTCGTCACCTGCTTTCACGTGTACTCGCTGTTATCGTTCGTCGTGTATGGCGTTCCGTTGAATCCTCTGGAGCTGGTTGCGTTATTGGGATCTTTTTGCCTGCTGATTGCGGCGTATGTGAGTCTTTTNNTGTCTCGCGATGTGGTGCTTCTACGCTCCGGCGATTGCTCAATTCGTCCGCGCACGCATTCGCAAACCCCTCGCAGCGCAATTAATTGTGCCACCCACTGGCGCTACGACACACACTGTGTCGGGGCCCGAAAGCGCCAGGTTCTGACTTCATGATGCTGGCGTGTTTAGCAATCGCTCTTCTGGTTTTCGTCACTGTCTATTCCGCGATCGTCAGCTTCCGACAAAAGCCCGAAGGGGAAAGTGCAGCGCCCAGTTGGATCTTCCCCAATGGCACGAGGCGACCGGCTCGAATCTTCGTGGGCATCGCGAGCCTCATGCTGCTGATCGGCCTGGGAACATGGCTTAGCATCAACGCCCGCAATTCGTCTCCGCGTTCGTTTCGATTCTTAATTCCTGAGGGCTACAGCGGCTGGGTGCGCGTCGAGTTCGAGGTCCCCGGCGCGTCAATTCTGCCAGCGGAAGCCGGCCAGACCGTGGTTAAGATTCCGCCCTCGGGATTACTGAGAACATCGTCGCAGGAACAATACGGTTGGGCCAAGGACGACTATCTTTTCTATTCAAGCGACCGTGTGCGAACGCTCCCTGACTCCGGCTCTGGCAGACTCATCTGGGGAAAGCTCAATGCCGAAGAGTCAAGTGCTTCGGGCAAACGAAAGTATGAAGAATTTTTTGTCGGAACCGAGCAGCAGTTTAAAGATCAAGCAGAGCAAGCGAATCCGAAAGCTAAACCAAAGGATTCTCGTTCGCCCGCCACGACTCCGTGATCCATTCGCGAATCCAAGAAAACGGTGGCGCGTGCGNNGTCGCCGCGCCACCCTTTGCTGAATTGACTTCTGCTGTACCGTTTACGCCCCTGCACCGACGGCTTTGACCATAGCATCCGGACTGAGGGCTTGCGCCATCCGTCCAAAGTACAACTTGTACGAACGGTGGATTCCATACATCACCGGAAATACCGCAAGCGCCAGTCCCCACCCCATGTGAGAGCTGACCGCCTGCACCATCGTGGTGACTCCCGCGCTGACCACGTAGTAAGGGAACGAGAGATGCGCCAGACCCCACCAGATCTGCCCAGCCGCCTTGCCCTCGCTCACAGCTACGATCGCAGCCACCGGAGCGGTCTGTCCCAGGAACAGGGTTGCTGTTGCCAGCACCAAGCCCAGCGTGTTGGAACTCCAGTTCATCCCACGCAGCCAGTCGGCATGGAACATCAGGCTCGCCACGCAACTGGCGAAGGACATCATGCTGAGGTTGAACACCATCTGCTGCGGTTTGAACTTCGCATCCTTCCGCGGCCAGCATTGCACCACCGTGGAAACGCAGGTGACCACCACTGCTTCGGCAGCGCTCAGGCTGACCACCGCTGTGAGCAGGAATGGCAGGTTGACCGACATGTTGCCGTTCACTCCGGGCAGTTTGACTTTCATTCGAGACGTCACCACTGCCAGTACCAGAACCGCCAGGGCAAAGTATGTGTGCAAGGCATGGCTCACCAATCCCGCATATCCTGCGGCGATTACCGCGGCTACCATCATTGCGCCGATGAACGTCTTAATTTGCCGTGTGTTGTTCATAATTAATCTCCTTTCCGTGAATTCACACGGCTGCTATTGCTCATCGTCACCGGCATCTGTAAATGCGCTGTTGGTAGTCGACACTGACGCACCCCAGACCACGCTTGTGGCCGTAGTGCTCGTGCCTGTGCTCGCACCCCAAACTATGCTGAACGCACTCAACGTGTTGTCGTTCCAGGGTAGCGAACAGCCCCAGACCACAGACGTTCCGTTTACAACCGAACTTCCCCAAACAACCGAAGCTCCCCAGACCACCGACGATCCCCAAACCACGGAGGTCGAACCAACGGTCGAGTTTCCTTCCACCAGCGAAACCGTACGGGTCAGAGGGTTGTAGACTACGGCGGGCGAAAGTGCCGATCCAATCGTGGCCGGGGCCAGGTCTGTGTTGGCAATAGCCGACTGAAGGTTCAGCAATCCCGATCCCACTGAGAACATATCGTAGAAGTCGGTGAAGCTCCGCGACAGATGCGGCACATAGGCGGACGTAGAAGAAAGCCCCATCTTGTACGCCGTCTTCATGAGCCGCGCCTTCACTTGATCCGGAGTGAGCGTGCTTTGTTCTTGCAGCAACAAAGCGGCTGCGCCCGCAACCGCAGGGGTCGCCATGCTGGTGCCGCTCAAGGTGAAGTAATCACTGTTGCCGTCGGTGCCGGTCACCAATTCGTTTGGATAAGAAGCCTCCAGTGTGGCCCCCGGAGCCGCCAGAGAAACAATGTCATTTCCTGGCGCCATGATGTCAGGCTTCACCACGTGATCGTAGGTCGTCGGTCCCTTCGAGCTAAAGCTCGCTTTGGTCTCAGCCGACGGAGAAGTCGATCCATTGCTCTTGGTCGCGCCTACTGTCAGCACGAACGGATCGTTGCCCGGGGCGGTGACGGTTCCATAGCCGTTGTTGCCGCCCACGTCCAAGCGCCCATAATTTCCGGCTGCCACAACCACCACAATCCCGCTCTTCCAGGCTGCCTCGACCGCCTGGCAGAGAGGATCCTGGGTGTAGCTGACCGGAATTCCGCGGCCCAGTGACAGGTTAATGACCTGGATGTTGTAAGTGTTCTGCAGGGCAATGGCCTGCTGAATGGCCGCGATCACGGTACTGTCCGTACCCGCGCCGTTCGCGTCCAGGGCCCGAAGATCGACCAGGTTGACGTTCGGGGCTACGCCCCCGTATCGACCACCAGATAAGGAGCCGTTGCCGCCGATGATTCCGGCGACGTGGGTGCCGTGACCATACAGGTCGTACTGCGCTCCGTTGGAATTGGTGGTGGGTGTTCCCGTGAAATCCTGGTGATAAACCACGCGCGAAGCAGTCCCGCTGGAATTCCACAGGTCGGGATGGCTATCGTTAATGCCGCTATCAATTACGGCTACGCCGACGCCCGTGCCGTCGAATCCCGCGTTCCAAGCCGCGTCCACGCCTGTCGCATCGTTCGTAAGATCGTCCATTACATTCATGGGATGATCGATGCTCACGGACACGATTTCAGGATCGGACTCTAAAGCAGCCAGAGCGCTGACCGGAATCGTAAAGGCCGCACCCTTAATCATGTGCAGCTTCGACTGGAGGCGTCCACCTCGGCCCTGCATAGTGGCGTAGTGTGCTGCCGTTGGCACCTGCCGGTACTGCACAATGACCTTCACGGTCTGGCCCTTGGCCGAGCCATGTTTCGCTTTCGCCAGAAATCCGGATAGTTCGGAAGCAATCCGGCCGCTGTTGGCAGGTTGGTTCGCGGGGCCCTGTCCGAACGCCATTCCCGTTGCCAGGAGCAGCGTCATGGTCAGGCGCTTACCCCAGGCGGCGCTGTGTCGTTCTCCGCGGCCCGGTGGTTTCCGTAATCTTTCTTTGTGCACCATAAAATCTCACCCTTCTTTCTTGAATGGGGGAAAGATCGCGCTCGTACCCACTCCCTCTGTTGCACGGCAGCAGCCAATCGAAGCCTTGTAAGTGATTGGTTCTATTGAAGATGTTCGGGTTTGATTCGGGGTCTCTGAGCCACTGTGTCCCGCCAAACCGGGCGCGAGACACTTTGTCCCGCCCGCAGCCGGAATGAATGTGACTTCAGTCGCGTGGGAGTGAGTTACTGGTGTGTGGGAGCGCACAGCAGAACAAGCCGAGGAGAGACCTTTTCCAAAACATATGCAGTGGGCGAAGGACCGGTGAGCATACAGGCCCGGCGCAGCTAATCTAGAGCGCTGCTGCTTTACTCGCAGCAAAGCGCTGCGGCATCTGGGGCATCGCCGCCATCAGGCGCTGCGTGTATTCGTGGCGCGGACTGGTCAAGACCTGTTGTGTGGTTCCGGTCTCCACGATCTGTCCTTCGTGCAGGATCGCAATGCGGTCGCAAATCCCCGCGACCGATGCGAGATCGTGCGAGATGTATAGAATCGCCATTCCCGAGCTGCGATTGAGTGCCCGAAACAGCGCCAGAATCTCTGACTGCGTAATCACGTCGAGCGCGCTGGTTGCCTCGTCGGCAATCAGCAGTGCCGGACGATGCAGCACCGCCATCGCAATCAGCACCCGCTGCGCCTGTCCCACACTCATTTGCGACGGATACTTCCGCAGAAATTCGTTACTCGATGGCAAACTGACGCTCTCCAGCGCTGCCCGGATCGCGCCATCACCATCGGCAGTCGATCCCGAAGCGTGCGCCTGCCATGCTTCCTTTAACTGCGTGCGAATCTTCAGTGCCGGATTCAGCGATGACAGCGGACTCTGCAGCACCAGCGCAATTTTTCGTCCGCGGAGCTCACGCAACTCCCGCTCGCGCAGCTTCAATAGATCGCAACCGTCGAACTCGATCGCACCTTCCGCCCGCACCCTCTTACGGTCGAGCAAGCCCAAAATCGCCATCGCCAGCGTGCTCTTGCCTGATCCGCTCTGTCCCACCAGCCCGAGAACCTCGCCCCGCCGGATTTCCAATGACACATCACGCAGCACGGGAGGCCGATCCCCATACCGCACGGAAACGCGCGTAGCTAGGACAACGTCGGATTGCATATTGTCCTTCATCCTCTGTGCGCCTCTCCTCTGTGAACCTCAGTGCCCTCTGTGGTTAAAGTTTTTGACCTACTTCACCGCAAGCCGCTCCACATTCCAATAAGTCTGCGGCACCAGAATCACCGGGCTAGCGCCCTGCACGGTCGCAGCGACCGCCGAGAGCGCATTCCGGTTTACCAAATAAATAAACGGAGCCTGCTCGACAGCAATCTCCTGCACCCGGTCGAAACTTTCCTTCCGCTTCTTCGCGTCGGCGGAGGAAGCTTGCGCCCGCATCAGCCGGTCAATCTCCGCCTCCCAGGCGGTTTCCGGGGACTTCTCCTGCGGGTTCCACTGATGGTTCTCCGACGAGCTCAGCCACACGTTCATCTGCTCGTTCGGATCCAGACCCGCATTCGTCAGCCCCAGCAGAATCGCCTCGTAGTCGAACGTCTGCGTCATGCGCTCGATCAGGGAAGGGAAGTCGAGCGTCACAACATTGACGTGAACCCCAATCTTCTGCAGGTCTTCCTGAATCATCGTCGCCATGCGCTCGCGATATTTGTTCCCCGAGTTGGTGATGATGGAAAACACCACCGCATTTCCGTCCTTGTCCTTCAAGGTGCCGCTCTCCAGCCGGAAGCCGTCGCCCTGCAGGGCTTTCAATGCTGCGTCCGGCGAGTAAACCTCAGGCCTAAGCTTGGTGTTAAACCAGAACTTGTTCGCGGGAGACACCGGACCCGCCGCCGCCTGCGCGTGTCCGCGAAACACCACCCGGCTCAAATCCTCGCGATTGATCGCCTGGGAAATCGCGCGCCGGAAAGTCGCCGAGCGGAACCAGTTCTTCTTGTACTCTGGCAGTGGAGCCTTCGCCACTTGGTTGAACCACATCTGCTCGCTGTCGAGCGACGGCCCCGCATCATGCACCAGTTGCGGAGAAGTNNCGTCCCTGCGCATCCGTCTTCCAGTAGTTCGGATTGCGCTTCAGCAGAACGGTCGAACCGGGCTTGTAATCCGCAACCATGAATGGCCCCAGCACCGCCATTTCTTTCTTGGCGGAGTGCGCCGAAAGAATCGCAACCTGGTCGAACTGCCGGTCGAGTCCGGCAACCGCCGCCGGAAATGTAATTGAAATCTGGCCGGAGGAAATGATTTTCGTCTCCACATTTCCCGGTCCCGAGCGGAACGCATCTCCCGTCGGCGAATGCAACGCCGGATCCATCAACTGCTGCACCGTGTAAGCCACGTCTTCGGCGGAGAACGGCGTGCCATCCGAAAACGAAACTCCGCTGCGCAATTTGAACGTGATTTGCTTCCCGTCTTTCGATACTTTCCACGACTGCGCCAATTCCGGCTCCAAAGCCTGTGTCTGCCGGTTCATCCGCACCAGCACGCCCCCGGTCAAATATCGGATCGTGACCGACGCATCGTCCTCCACTTTCAAAGGATCAAACGTCTTCGGTTCCGAGCGCAGACAAAACCTCAGCTCGCCCTGCGCCACAGCTGAGCCTGCAAGAATTCCCAGGCAGACCATCGAGACTGCGAATGCTTTTCTGCAGATTGTTCCCATCACTGCCAACCTTCCCCGTAGATCCCTCATGCGGCCACCTCCTCTTGCTT
>PLEA01000077.1 GCA_003136335.1 Acidobacteriaceae bacterium
TAATTGCTGAACAGTGCTTCAGCGCGGGCCTAGCGTCCCGTATCGCGTAATCGTGTAGCCCAGAGCCGCTCCCAGAAACACGTCCGACGGAAAATGAGCCAGCGTGGTGATCCGCGAACAGCTGATAGCCGTTGCGAAACCATACGCCAGCCACGGCGCCCAACGATGGTTGTGATAGCGGCTGGCGACCACCGTGGCGACAGAAAAAACCGCGGCCGCATGCCCGGAGGGAAAAGAGCTGCCCTTGAAGGGCGACTGTCCCCCACTAAAAAACGTGTCGTTAAAAGATCCTGGGGCCGCAACATCACTCGGTCGCTTCCTGCGAGTGATCGCTTTCATCGCCAGGTCGACTATCGCGCTGTCAGCATAGGCCTCTCCGGCGAGCAATGCCGTACTCACCTGATACGAGTCATGCCGCGCATAGCCTGCAATCATAAGCGCAACCGGGACGGCCGCCACTTCCCCCGTGGTAATCGAGGAATCAAAAACGTCGTTGATGTCGTCGAGATTCCTCGCATGAGAGCGAAAATAGGGCATGGCGTGCGGATCGGCGTAGATGAGTCCGGCGGTTCCGCCTGCGATGGCGAGAGTGGGCAACAAGTAGCGCGCCTTCCCCAGTTGAGTAGGGAACAGCCAAATCGCTTTCTGATCGTGGAGAAAGTCTTTTGGCACAGATCGCCAGGTCACTTCTCGCTCCGACCCCGGGTCATTGGCATGTTTGGCAGCGCGAGACATTTGCGACGGACTGTCGGGCAAAGCGGCATCGCCATCTTGCGCGCAGGCCCAATTCGCTGAAACACACGTGCCCGCGCAAAGGATGAAGGCAAGGAACCACAGTTTCCCTGGATCGTTCATTGAGGCTTTTTGATGCGGTTTTGTGCGTCTATGGAAGCCACAAGATTGGCGCAGATGCCGAAGATCATTGGGAATCTCTGTTTCGTTCTCACGCCGCTGTCGGATACACTGGCCAACGACCATGTCGACACCCCATTCTGCCTCCAGACTCATTCCGGCGAAACTTTGCTTTGTCGTTCTATCGGTCGCCTTTTTTTTGGGCGCTGCCCACACCCAGAACCAGCAACCCACGCCAGCGCCCATGCCATTCGCGGCGCAGCCTCAGGCATCTCAGGCGGAGCAGNNCCAGGTCGCCCATTTAACCGAGAACATCGGACCGCGCCCCAGCGGATCGCTGCAGGCCAAAGCCGCGGTAGACTACGTCGCCGCCGAATTGCGCCAGCTCGGCTTAGACGTCCACCTGGAGGAAGTAAGAGTTCCACACTGGGTTCGCGGCGCCGAAACCGCCGAACTCACTGAATATGCGGGCCACGCCGCCGGCACCACGCAGAAGGTCGTCCTCACGGCGCTGGGAGGAAGTACATCCACGCCCGCCGACGGCCTCACAGCGGACGTGATCGTCGTCAATAATTTCGACGAACTGAAAGCTCTTAGCCACGACAAAGTCGCCGGCAAAATCGTCCTCTTCAATGTACTCTTCGACAAGCAGAAAGCCGCGGGCGGCATGGCGTTCATGGCCTACGGCGAAGCGGTTCGCTATCGCGGCGCCGGACCGAAGGCCGCGGCTGATCTGGGCGCAGCGGCCGCTTTAGTCCGCTCGGTCGGGAGCGCCGACTTCCGCCTCCCGCACACTGGCTTCAGCGCCCCGGCGGGAATTCCCGCCGGCGCGGTGACCGCGGAAGATGCCGACCTGATCGCCCATCTCTCCAGCCAAGGCAAAGTCCGCTTGCATCTCACTCTCACTCCGCAGAAGCTTCCCGACGCAACCAGCTACAACGTCATTGCCGACCTGAAGGGCAGCGAACATCCGGAGCAGTTCGTCGTCGTCTCCGGACATCTGGACTCGTGGGATCTCGGCACGGGCGCCATCGACGATGCCGCCGGCATTGTGGTCGCAATGGAGGCGGCCGAGATTTTGCAGAAGCTGCACTTGCGCCCCAGGCGCACGCTGCGAGTGATTGCCTGGATGGATGAAGAAAGCGGTGGTGCCGGCAGTCATGCTTACACGAAAGATCATTCCGCCGAATTCCCGAACCACGTCGCCGCCATCGAAAGCGATTCCGGCGCAGCCCATCCGCTCGGCTTCGACGTCAAGATGACACCTAAGGCAGCCGAACTCTTGCGTCCCGCCCTTGAGATCCTGCAAAGCTTCGGAGGCAATGCCGAGATGCCCAGTAGCTATCCACCGGGAGCCGACATCGCCGCCATGTCCGAGGCTGGCGTGCCCGCCCTCGGAATCTTGCAAGACGGCCGCACTTACTTTAATTACCATCACAGCGCCGCTGACACACTGGATAAAATTATCCCCGCCGAGTTGCGCGAGAACGCCGCCGCCATGGCCGTCATGGGATATGCCTTGGCCAGCATGAAAGATCCCCTACCGCGATAGAGGAGGGCAGCGGTGTCGTGACGTAGCGCCGGCATCGTGCCGGCTGTCCCGAGAGCCTCCGCCCTCGCTGCGCCAATAAGTCGTAAACATTTCACCGTGGAATCGCATCGAAGCATCGGTACATAGGAGAAAAAAATGAGCTTCCTTCGCGCCGCCGTACTCCCGTTGCTCCTGATGCTGGCTCCCATAGCCTACGGTCAACAGAATCAGCAAGCCGCTCCACCACCGGGCGACCAAAGCGCCTACCCGGCTGAGACCCACAAGATGACGACCGCCGAGAAGCGCGACACTCCGTCTGCCAACGGACAGCCCGTCGACCTCAACAGCGCCAGCAAGAAAGACTTGGCGGCTCTACCTGGGATCGGACCCGACTATGCCCAAACCATCATCGATGCCCGTCCCTTCGGTTCCAAAGAAGACTTGCTCAAGAAAAAAGTGATCCCCCAGGCGACTTACGACAAGATCCAGGACCGCGTCACGGCCAATGGCCCCAAGAAACAATCTTTACCTGACGGCTCCCAGCACTAACCACGCGGCGCGCCTTGCGCAAACCAGCCCCACCTGTGATTGCGACAGGTGGGGATTTTTACATCTCGGTTGCGCCAGGTGACAATGGCATTCTCGCCGTGGGGGTTCTGGAAGCTCTGCACCGAAATGACCGCCCCCAGGCAGGGCTGGCACGGCGGGATTTCAGAAGGTCGCCCGCGAAAAAAAGGTTGGCATCGTCCGCGCGCGAGGGCCTAGAGGTCCCGCTGCAGCCTTCGGAGCGGTTGACGCATCTTAATT
>PLEA01000425.1 GCA_003136335.1 Acidobacteriaceae bacterium
AATTACAAAATTACCCAATTACACAATCTTTCTACCATTCTCCCGCTTTCGCCAGCTTGCGGATTTTGCGCTTCATCAGGTCGCGCTTGAGGGCGCTGATGTGGCTGATGTAGAGCTTGCCGTTCAAGTGATCTGTTTCATGAAGGAAGGCGCGGGCCAGCAATTCCTCTCCGGTTTTTTCGAAGATCTTGCCGTGAACGTCCTGAGCGCGCACGGTGACTTTGTTGGGGCGGGTCACATTCTCGCGGAAATCGGGGAGGCTGAGACATCCTTCACTCTGGGTGTGGCGGCCCTCGGCATGAATGATTTCGGGATTGATGAGGACGAGTTGGGCGTTCGGATCTTCTTTGAAGGTGACGTCGACGACGGCAATGCGGCGGCCAATGCCGATTTGCGGAGCGGCCAGTCCGACCCCGTGGGCCGCGTACATGGATTCGAACATGTCTTCGATGAGCTTCTGCAACTCTTCATTGAAGACAGTCACCGTTTCGGAAGGCTTATCGAGAACCGGATTGCCGAATTTTACAATGGGATGGATCATCAGAAGCTTTTCAATTGTTGGCAGTATCCCTGGAAATTTCTTAAGGATTCAGTCATGGAATCGCCGCCAAATTTTTCCAGAGCGGCGCGCGCGAGCGTCAGAGCAACCATGGCCTCGGCGGCGACGCCGGCCGCGGGCACCACGCAAACATCGGAGCGTTCATAGGCGGCTTTGACGGGCTCTCGCGTGGAAAAATCCACTGACTGCAGGGGACGGCGAAGCGTAGAAATGGGTTTCAAATAACCGCGCACACGGATTTCCTGTCCATTGGAGACGCCGCCTTCAATGCCTCCAGCGTTGTTGCGGGTGCGGGAAAAAGCAGTGTAGCCGGAAGTGGCAGTGTAACCAATTTCGTCGTGTACGGCGGAACCGGGTGCAAAAGCAGCCGCGACGCCCGACCCGATTTCTACGGCCTTCACCGCTTGCAGCGACATGACCGCTGCGGCGAGCATGGCGTCGAGACGTTCGTCCCACTGCGCATAGGTGCCGAGACCTGGTGGAACCTGGTGAGCCACGACCTCAAAGATTCCGCCGAGCGAGTCTCCCGTCTTGAGAACTTTGTCGACTTCGCCCTTCATGCGCTGTTCGGTTTCAGGATCGGCGCAGTTGAGGACAACATCCTCGCGCGAGTGAAGAGCGCGAATGTTTTCCCACGAGATTTCATCCGCAAGCGTGACGCTGCCGGTGGTGATCACGTGACTGAGAACTTCAATGCCGAGTTCGCGCAAGAAAAGCTTGGCGATCGCCCCGATGGCAACGCGGGCGGCCGATTCGCGCGCGGAGGCGCGCTCGAGGACGTAGCGGGCTTCGGGGAAGTTGTACTTCAAAGCTCCGGCAAGGTCGGCATGCCCAGGCCGGGGAGAAGCAACGCGTTTGTGTTTCGTGGGATCGCCCTCAGCCACAGGCAAGGATTCCTGCCAGTTCTTCCAGTCCCGGTTTTCAAGTTGGACTGAGATCGGCGAGCCGATAGTCATTCCTTGCCGTACGCCGGAAAGAATGTGGGCGGTGTCGCGTTCGATCTTCATGCGGCCGCCGCGGCCGTAGCCTTGCTGGCGGCGCCAGAGTTCGCGGTCGAGGAAGGTCTGATCGATTTTCAATCCGGCGGGCATACCGGAAAGGAACGCGACCAGAGCTTCGCCGTGGGACTCTCCGGCAGTGAAGTATCGCAGCATAAATTTTCGATTGTACCTGATGCGAGGTGGGATTCGGGACTGAGGACGGGTGTCGGTAGGCTAAAAGAAATACGGGAAGACTGCATTTTCCCAAGCTGAACCGCGGCACGAACGGTTACAATGAGCCAACGACCTTTCCGTCTGGGTTCGAACCGAATCCGACCCGCGCCGCAGCGCAATTTTCTCTGGCCCTGATTAAGGAGTTGCCTGTGTGCTTCACCGCACATTTCCAACGCGAAGAAATTTCCGACAATAAAAGGATTCGCTGCCTTCTGGTGCACGACCATGTCCTGCTGCGCCAGGGGTTGCGGCGTCTGCTGGAGGATGAACCGGATGTCGAGGTGGTAGCCGAAGCCGGAAATGCTGCCGAGGCGCTGCGGAAGGTGTTCGAGCATCGCCCCGAGGTGGTGATCACCGATGCGCACATATTCGAGTGCGCGCCCGACCAAATCGAGCGGTTGATTTTTCGAGAGTTTTCACACAGCAAGGTATTGTTCCTGACGACGGAAAAAGGCGATTTACAGGAATCGCAAGCAGACGGGACGAGCTGCGCGGTGCTCCAGACGTCCGCAGAAGAGTTAGTGGAGATGGTGAGGAGAACGCACGCCGGTCAGCAAACCTCGGCACGGGAAATGCTGGAAAGACGCACAGGAGAATGGTTGCCCCAGGAATTGCTTCCGAGAAAACGGGTTTTGACGGCGCGAGAACGCGAGGTGTTGAAGTTGCTGGCCGAAGGCAGGACGGTGCGCTCTGCAGCCGTCGTCCTGGGGCTGAGCATCAAAACGGTAGATGCGCACAAGTTCAATCTGATGCGGAAGCTGGGAATTCACAACAAGGCGGAGTTGGTGATGTGGGCTATTCAGAAGAAAGTTGTGAAGGTGCCGGCGAATTTTTAGGGGTGGCGGGATCAAACCAGAGCCGTCCCCGCGCGACTCCTTCGGACTGCCGTGCCGGGCTTTCACATTCCGCCGCCTCGCGGCTGCAGTTCCGGCAGGTTTTGTTTTCCACCCTTGAACTAAAACCCATTTAGTCGTGAATAGCAGCGGCGGCGAGTTCTGCGAGGCTGGAGACGGTCAGGTCGGGCTTGGCCTCGGCGGCTTTGACGGCGCCGACGCCGGGGCGGGCCGAGGGACGGTTCACCCATACGGTCGCGAGGCCGAGTGCTTGAGCGGGAACGATGTCGTGGTAGACGCTTTGGGCTACGTGCAGTACGCGATGTGCAGGAGCGTTGATACGACTGAGGGCAAGTTTGAAGAGTTTTAGCGAAGGTTTGTAGGCTTGGGCTTGCTGCGCGGTGATGACCTCATCGAAATCAACCCCGAGTTGAGGGCGCGTACCGGCGAAGAGATCGTCGTCCACATTGGATAGAATCGCCAGCCGAAAGCGAGTCTTGAGCTGGCGAAGAGCGAAAACCGTGTCTGGCCAAGGCTTCCAGGTGGGAAGAGAGTCGGGCAGTGAGCGCACTTCTTCAGGGCTGGGAGCGAAACGAGATTCCGCGGCAAATTGGCGGACCACCGACTCCAGGACTTCACGGTAGGGACGAAATGCGCCGTGTTCGGAACGCTGCTCAAAATCTCCGTAGAGTTTGAGGATCGTGGCGTCGTCGATCTTTTTTCCATGGGCGGAGAGAAGGCGATGAAGCGCCAAGAGGATGCCAGCTTCCCAATTGATCAGCGTGCCGTAGCAATCGAAGGTGAGGATCTCAAAGCGAGTGAAGTCGAGCATAGGCGCGCCTCGTGCCTTCACGACTTGGCGGTATCGAATTGCCAGCGCGTGGCGTTGTTGAGAAAATATTTTTCGGTCCAGGCCAGCACGACGCGCGGGTAGACGGAATAGAGTACGACCTCAGGCATCGCCATCAGCGGCATTTTGTACTTGGCGCGAGAAGCGGCGTCCAGCGGCTGGACTCTCGCCTTGTCGTTAAGGTCTACCTCGACGACGGTGCCTTCCAGGATGACTACACCGTTTCCGGATTCGAGATGGATGGAGATGGCGGGGTTCAGAGCCAAGTTGCGGGCTTTGCGTGAAGCGCGGGCGGTGCCGAAATAGAAGGCTCCATCGAGCCAAAAACCCCAGACGGGAATGGAGTGCGGACGGCCGTCTGGGCGTGAGGTGCGGATCCAGTAGTTGCGCGCGTTCGTGAGCCGTTCTTCGGCGTGGCTGAACGGCAGGTATTGTTGTCGAGGTTTCAGTCCGTACATTGCCGGAACGTTGGGCAACCCTACGCGGCAGCCGGCGGGATTGGCTGACTTCTTTCCTGGCGCGGCTTTCTTCGAAGCTTTGAGTTTGGGCATAGTCACACCCCGTCGCTCAGAGGTGGGATACGGTTGACTACTTTACCGCCGAGTTTCGATGCCGGGCAAGGTGGGAGTTGGATCAGGAGATTCGTCGAGTTCGGTGTCGGGAGTCTCTGCGGGATCTTCCGGAGGCAAGACTTTCTTCGGAGCCAGAAACTTGGCGGTGTTTAGAAGCGGCCGGCCGAGGGAAGCGTTGTAGCTGGTCCAGGGGCTGTCGAAACCGGCTTCGCGCTCGAAATGGGCGCGCATGGCTTCCATTTTAGAGTCGAGGTCATCGAGGTAGTGCAGCAGGAGCGCTTCCGCGAACATCGGCAGTTTCGGCGAGCCGAAGTCGTACTGGCCGTGGTGACTGATGATGAGGTGCTCGATCATCGTCTTGAGTTCGTCAGGGAAGCCGGGTTGGAGAGCGAGCTTGGCCTGCAACATCTCCAGTTCGATGATCATGTGGCCAAGCAGTTGGCCCTTGGTCGTGTAGGAGAACGAGCGGTTGTAGGTGAGTTCGTGAATCTTGCCGATGTCGTGCAGGAACGCGCCGGTGAGAAGGAGATCGCGATTGATCTGGGGATAATTGCTGCACATCAGGTCGCATGAACGGAACAAAGAGACGACGTGATCGAGCAGACCGCCGATGTAGGCGTGATGCAGGGTTTTGGCTGCAGGAGCGTTGCGATAGGCGGCAGCAATTTCGGGATCGGCCATGAAGGCCTGGACGAGCGACCTGAGATGGGGATTCTGGAACGAGGAGATAAAGTTCGTCAGAGTTCGCCACAGTTCGTCGACGTCCTTGGTGGTTTTGGGAAGGTAGTCGGCGAAGTCGATCTCGGTCTCACCCAGCTTGCGCAGTTTGTGGACGGTGAGCTGAAAGCGATTCTTGTACTTGTTGATGAGGCCTTTGATCTTGAGGAAGTCATCTTGCTCGAAGGCCTCGAGGACTTCTTCGACGTTGTCCCACATTTTGGCTTCGAGCTGGCCGCTGCGATCGCCGAGCGTGAGCGCGAGGTAAGGCTCGCCGGTCTTCTTGGGCTTGATCTGCTTGCCGACGACGACGAAGGTCGAGGTGATGACCTTGTTCTCTTGCCGCGAGCAATCGCAGATGTAGAAGTCTTTCATGGGTTGTCTGAGTATAAAGGACGCGGCGAGCAAGGATCAGAGGATGCCTAACTTCCTATGTTTCTTTTTCCCCAGTTTCTTGGCGTCAGACTCTTTGGCCGCGGCGGTTTCTACCGGTTGGGTTTGGTTCGGACTCATGCCGGTGTCGATGTAACCAGGCATGTAAAAGATGTATGCATCTTCGCGCAGCTTGGTGAGGTAGGCGCGGAGAGCAGGCTGCAATTTTTCGTAGTAGAGTGCGTTTTGAATTTTTTCAAGGATGTCCTTCAGGGGAGGAATGCCGGCCTGCTGGTGATCGACAACCTTGAGGATGACAAAGCCCTGCTTGGTCTGGGTCACGTTGGTGACTTCACCGGGCTTCATGGCGAAGGTCTCGTCCTCAAGTTGCTTCGCCAGCTGGCCGCGCTTGAACATGCCGAGCGCGCCGCCGTCGGCGGCAGAAGGACCGTCAGAATATTTCTTCGCAATATCCTCGAAATTGGCGCCGTCATGAATCTGTTTGAGGAGATCATTGGCCTTGGCTTCGGCGGCGCTGAGAGCAGCGGCGTCTGCAGCATCTTTGGCGGCCTGATCGACGGGAGGTTGGGCGGCAGGGGCAGAACCTGCCGCGCTCGGGTCGGGTGCAGGAGTGATCGAGGGCGTGGCACTTTTGGGGGCAACGAGAATTTCGCTCAGGCGAATGTACTCCGGCTGTTCCATCTCGCTTTTGTGCTCGTCGTAGAACTTCTGCTCTTCCTCTTTGCTGATAGCCAGGCGGCCGCCGACCTCCTCGCCAATCACCTTCTGGGTGATGATCTGGTTGCGCATGTTCTGCTTGAAGTCTTCCCAGGAGACGCCCTGCTTAGTGGCTTCCTTCTCCAGAGCCTCCATGGACTCGAGCTTCATGTCTTTGCGCATCTGATCGAGTTTCTTGATCAGCTCAGTGTCGCCAGTGATGCTGAGGTCCTTCCCTTTATCCAGAAGAAGCTGCTGATCGATGAGATCGCGGAGGACATCCTTTTCGCGGTCGGCATAGGCTTTGTCAGGGTCCTTGGGATCCTGCTGCTTGACCTCGTCCTTGAGCTGATCTTTGCTGCGTTCAAACTCCGAACGCGTGATGATCTGGTTGTTGACGCGGGTAATGATTTCTTCCACGACCTGTCCGGCCGCAAGTGCGGGCAGACATGCCAAAGCGATAAGAATCAGGCAAAGTTTTCTCATAAAATTGTTTGGACCGCCACGCTTCCTGGGCTTGCGGGCAAAAGGTGGGTCGGGCCGATTTCAATATTTTACTCCTTCGGAGCGCAGCCCGGCGGTCGACCTGTTTAGTCTGATGCGTCTTAATCGACGGGCCTTACTTTTTCGCCCCAGCAGGCCCGAAAGTTGGCCGCCAGGACATTAGGCGGTCCGCACTAAGGCGAGGGCGGTCCGGTCATTGCAGCGAGGGGATTCGCCACCGAAGTCACCGACGGAACTTAGGATGAAGGCGCAGAGCGCCTCAGCGCCACTCGCGGGGGCAGCTTGGAAAAGCTGTTTGACGCGTTCCGGGCCGAACTCCTCCGTGGAGTGCACGGCGTGGCCCTCGCACTCGATCACTCCGCGAGAAACCAGCAGCAGAGCAGCATCCTTCTCCAGGCCGATGGTAGGAGCAACGGTGGTGACGTGAGAAAAAAGTCCAAGAGGCAGGCCGGTCGAACCGAGCTCGGCGATCCCGCTGCTGTCGCGGAGAAGTGCCGGCGTGTGGCCGGCATTGGTATAGCAGAGCGTGCCGAACTTCTCGTGATAGCAGGCGATGAACGCCGGGCAGGGGTGAACGCTATGGGAGGTTTCGATAAGGCCGCGATTGATGCGAAGGCTAAGTTCCGTCATAGCCTCGGATTCGTTCATGTCGGGGTGCGAGAAGAGCTCAGTTCCAGAGTTGCGAAAGATTTCTTGCGCGGCAGCGAGAATGCCGCGGTTATCCTCGCGGCGTCCGGCGACGTCGAGTAGACCAAATAGAACGCGCTCGGGGCCGACGCGGAAGGAGTCATAGAAATCTCCCGCGACGCGATTGCCCAGGAAGTCGGCCGCGAGGTCTGCTCCCTCGAGCTTGGGAAATGCGGCCGAGACGGGCTCGACCGTCAGTGCATGGTCGGGGACGCGGGAGTGAAAAAGCGAGTGCATGAAAAGTGCTCCAAAGCGAAGCTAGCACAGGAATGAGTACTGGGCAAACTAGGCCGGAGCACCTAGGTGCTTACTCGCCATACTTGTCGGCGAGATATTTGGCTAAGTCTGTCTCGAACTGACCGTAGTCGGAGTGAATGGTAGCTCGCAAAGCGGCTTCGGTAGAGCTGCCTTGGCTGATGCGCTGGAGGATGCCTTGGATATCGCTCAGGCCGTAGGAGTCGCTGATGTACGACACGGCCGCCAGGGATTCAGCGTAGGCCACATAAGCTTCACCGCCGGAGAAACGCAGGAAGGTTCCTTCCAAGGCATTCATGGGGATATTGCGTTGTGCCTTGTAGAGCAGAGAAAGTTGGTGCCCATCGCCGCCAAGACTTTTGGGCTCAAGGAACTGGGCGATGCCTTCTTGCAGCCAGACTGTGCAGCGGCCTCCGGAAAGCTGCGTAATAAACGAGTGAGCCAGTTCATGCTTCAGAACGTGCGCCAACTCCGACGTCATGGAACTCAGGCCGCTGATCGGAATCCGCAGCTTGCCGTCATTGAGGGCTCCGGTCCAGCCCGGGGCATGGGTGACGTCGAAGAAGGCCTGTTCGGTGTAGAGGGTTACAAGAATATTGTCCCGGGGCGGATTGCCGAGATCGCGAACCAGGTCGTCGTAGTCGGACTCGAGTGCGGCCAGAATTTGTGCACGTAAGGTTTCGGACGTTTGCTTGCCTTCATAGTGCAAAGTGAAGTGACTGCTTTCGCCCTGGGCGAAATCGGACTCCACACTCTGCTCGCGCTGCGCTTTGGCCAGCAACTGCTCCACCTTGGAATCGGGCCGTAACTCGAGAGAGCGCTTCAAGGAGGTGACGGCGTCCTTAGTGCGATCGGAGGCGAACTGAGAGTAGCCGAGCATGGTATAGGCGTCGGCCGAATTGGGCGCAGCCCGTACAGCACGCTGGGCGTAGAACAGAGCTTGGGATGCGTTGCCCGTGCGGACCAGCAATGCGGCATAGTAAACCAGGATAGTTGAGTTGTCGGGCTGGAAGCGGAGAGCGTTTTCGAAATACTGCCGGGACTGAGCGATGTTGCCGTGCTCGAATTCAAATTTTCCAGCAATGAAATCGATGGTTGCGCTTAACTCGGCATTGCCTTTGCCCTCCAGGCTGGCGAGAGCTTCGGGATTAACCTTGCCTTCCTTGATGAGCTTGGCAACGAGATCACCCTCAGTTGCCAGGCTGTCCATGGGAGTGAAGACAGGAAGGTCGCCGATCTTCGCAGCTCCCGGTGCGGCGTGAGTCGGCATGCCTCCGACTTCCACATGGTCTACGACCGATTTAGGGATAGCGTAGGAGTCCTCGCCGACGTCGTATTCGTAGTGATTGCCATTTTCGCGAACGTGATCGGCGAGGATGGTGCGGCCATTCTTCAGGTGGATGGTGTCAGCCCATGCGCCGCCGAGGGCGAGCAACCATACGAAGGCGAGCTGCCCTATAAAGAGGATGGTGACACGTAGGCGCATTCAGGCGCATTCTAACAACGGGGAGACCCCTGCTTACGTGACGAAGGTACTAATAGAGATGCGAGTCTTGCGTGTTGCGGCGGCGATTTGGCTGGCGGTTTGCGTCTTACCGACCGCGACAGCCGAGAACCCTCCGGAAAAGCCGGCCGAGGCGCTCTATCTGCAACTCGGACAAGTGGGCCTCGATCCCGAGCGGGTGTACCAGGTGCGGGACGCGTCGCTGGATCGATCGGCGGTCCACATCACTTTGGAAGACGGCACCATTGCCTTCACTCAAGACGTGATGGGCCGGATCACGGGAGCATTTTTCGTGGGCTATGGCGAAGTGCTGCTCACGCCTCCGAATGCAGTCGAACGGAGGTCGATGAGCCTGTTCACCGGAATGGCAATTCTGGAAGAACACTTTGCTACCGCTTACTTTCGCTTTAACGATGATGCGGCGAGCGAGCTGCGTCCCGACTTGCGGGCAGCGGAAAACAAGCCGGAGTTCGTCGAACGCTGGGGAGCGACCGCGAAGAATCTGGCGAGCCCAGATGCCACAAGGCTGCTGATGACCTTCAGCCGGATGCTTCCGGTGAAAGGCAACACAAGTCCTTCCGAGCGAGCAGACCTGGGATCGCCAGCAAACGCGGCAGATCGGTACCTACACGCTCGCTTGCAAGGAATCAAGCTCGGCGTTTTCGATGTTTACTATGATTCCGCTGCGGGGGAGCAAGTTCAGGCCGGACAGGCGAAGGCGGCCGAGAATGGCGATCTTTATTACGATGTGTGGACATCATTTTCCTCCAGCGATGCAGGAACTTCTAAGACGAGCGGCGACGGGACGCCGGCGCGTGTCAATGATCGGCCGCGCGAGGGCCGGGTCGAAGTTCGCCGCTATGCGATCACGACCGAGGTGCAGCCTCCCAAACGGATTCATGCGCGAGCCCGTGTGCAATTTGACGTAAGAGAAGGCGGGTCGCGCACGCTGGTGTTTGAGTTGTCGCGATTCCTGCGGGTTGAAAGCGTTAAGCTCGACGGCCAACCGGTGGAGTTCATTCACAATCCGGCGGTAGAAGGGACACAGCTTTCGCGGCGAGGGAATGACCTTTTGGCGGTGATACTCCCGGAGGCAGCGCGGTCCGGGCAAAGGATCGATCTGGAATTTGTCTATGGGGGCGAGGTTTTGGCGGAGGCGGGCAGCGGATTGCTTTATGTGGGTGCGCGCGGTACCTGGTATCCGAATCGTGGAATGGCGATGGCAGATTTCGACCTCGAGTTCGATTACCCGCAGGGCTGGACGCTGGTGGCGACGGGAAAATCGACGCAAACAAAGCCCGGCGAGAGGGCTGCCACGGCCGACGGTCTGCAGAAATCACGCTGGGTTTCGGACCGTCCGATTCCTTTGGCAGGATTCAACTTGGGTAAGTACAAAGTGGCTACGGTACAGGCGGGAGACGTCCCTGTGGAAACTTACGCTACGACAGGGGTGGAGCGAAACTTCCCGAGTCCCAAAATTCAAGTGATTGAGCCGAGTCCGACCGATCGAACTAACCGAAGAGTGCAGCTGATTGTGCCGAGCCATCCGTCACCGGCGCAGACCGAAGTGACGGTCGGCGAGGCCGCGGCGCGCGC
>PLEA01000015.1 GCA_003136335.1 Acidobacteriaceae bacterium
AGCATTCTGCGCGCCTGCCACATGATGGCCTCGTCGCGCTATCACGGCGTTGTGACCTCCATGCCCGCGCTGGTTCCTTCGGCGGGGATCACGATGGATGAGCGTATTCGCAATCTGATGCGGGAGCGCGGCCATCCGGAGTTGCTGATGAATGTGGATGATCCGGATCTCGAGCAGAAGTTGCTAGCGGCGCTCGAGACGCTGGCTACCCAAGGCGAGCGCATCGCCGACGGTATTGCGCGCACGGTAGTGAAAAATCTGAAAGTGATGGCGCGGATGGGCGTTCTCTTCGAAGAAGAAGTCCAACGGCGATATACCGAATTCCCGACGCGCACCGGCGNNAAATATTTTCGCAACTCAAGGCGGCAGCGGACGCCACGGTGCTCCAGGAAATTCGCGACGGCCAAGTCACGGGAGTGACGGGCGGCGAACTCCTCGAGTTGATTCGCAAGGCGCGGACGTTTCTCGCGGCGAAGGGACTGAAGAAGGGCGACCGTTGCGGACTGCTGGCGGCGAACAGCATTCGCTGGATGGCGCTCGACCTGGCTGCGATGGCAGAAGGGCTGATTGTGGTTCCGCTGTATTTCCGCCAGGCCCCGGCGGAGTTGATCGCGATGATGAAAGACAGCACCCCGTCGCTGGTCTGCTGCGGCGATGCAACGCTGCGTGACGAAATTCAGCAGAACTGGCCCGCAGCGCCTCCACATTTTATTTTTGACGAGATCTTTGCGAGTGTCGAGGGAACCGCTCTTGATCGCCCGCAGGTGCGCGATGCTGACCCCGTGACCATCATCTATACTTCGGGCACGTCCGGCGAAGCCAAGGGCGTGGTGCTAACAGCGGCGAACGTAGGGTTCATGCTGGGTTGCACGTCGGCGCGACTGGACTTGCTTATGACAGGGCGATCGGGTCGGGACCGTATTTTCCATTATCTGCCCTTCAGTTTTTGCGCTTCGTGGATCGCGGTGCTGACTTTCCTGTTGCGTGGGAGCCTGGTGACGCTGAACATCGACTTGACGAAAATTCCCAGCGACATGCCAGCGACGGCTCCACACTACTTCCTGAATGTGCCGCAGTTGCTTGAGCGTATGCGGCGCGGTGTGGATGAACAAGTCGCGCAGAAAGGCGGCATCGCCCAGGCGATTTACTCACGTGCCAAGACTGCGTGGATACGGCGGAGGGAAAAGCGATCGCGTGCGAGCGATGCGGCCTGGCTATGGCTGGCGAATACTGTAGTCTTTTCCGGGATCCGCAAGAAAATGGTGGGTGAGGATCTGAAGGCCCTGATCTGCGGGTCGGCGCCGCTCACTCCGGAGACCCAAGACTACTTCAGTATGCTTGGCATCGCCGTGTTGCAGGTCTACGGACTGACGGAGACCACGGGAATCTGTACCATGGACGATCCCAACCATGTCGCGCCGGGGCACGTTGGGCCGGCGATACCCGGCATTGAGATGCGACTCAGCGACAACGATGAGATCATTGCGCGGGGACCGAATATTTTTCCGGGCTACTGGAATCGGCCGCAGCAGACAGCAGAAGTGCTGCGCGACGGATGGTTTCGCACCGGCGATCAGGGCGAAATGGATGCTTCCGGAAACTGGCGGATCGTTGGCCGGATCAAGAATCTGATTGTTCTCGGGTCCGGCCATAAGATTGCGCCGGAAATCGTCGAGGAAGAAATTACTCGCCATTTGCAGGGAGCGCAGCAAGTAGTTGTGGTAGGGAATGGCCGCGGATATCTTTCGGCGATTGTTACGGGGAATGTGAGTGGGGAACAGACGCAGGCGGCACTGGATGCAGTCAATCCGCAACTTCCGCACTATAAGCAAGTGCGGGCGTTTTGCCTGCGGCAGGAGCCGTTCTCCATCGAGAACGGCATGCTCACGGCAAACGGGAAGTTGAAGCGCGATTTGATTGCAGAGCGCATGAAGAGTGAGATCGAGGACATGTATCAGGTGAAGCAGGCGGTGTAGGGTCAAGGCGAAAGGGATTGTTCTGGGCGTGAAGCAATTCAAAGGGCAAGCACTGTCGTGGCAGGTTCAGAGTGGAGTCATCGAATTGGCGCTCCACCGCGAGCCTTGCAACGAACTGGGATCGCTGTCGCTGGTTGAATTGGAAAAGTTTGCGTCCGCGCTCGACGATTTGGAGAAAGACGCGCACACACTCATCCTCTATAGCGAGTTGCAGTGCGGTTTCTGCGCGGGCGCTGATTTGCGTGAGCTTTACGAGCGCTCGCAGACGATGGAGAAGTCGGAGGCAGCCCAGGGCGTGCGCGAGTTCCTGGAGCGAATTCATCGCGTTTTGAATCGGATTGATGCGGCGCCGCTGACCACGATCGCTGCGGTCCACGGGGTTACGTTTGGTGGAGGATTTGAACTGGCGCTGGCTTGCGATTTGATCATCGCCGACAAGATGGCTCGCTTTTGCTTCCCCGAACTAAGGTTGGGGCTGATTCCGGGATTCGGCGGAATCCCGCGCCTGACGAGGGATTTGGGGAATGCGGTCGTGCGCGACTTGTTGTTGACCGGTCGCAGTGTCAACGCCACGAAGGCCCAACAAAGCGGGCTGGTGAGTCAGGTCGTATCGGAAGGCGAGACGTTGCGCGCCGCACGGGCAACCGCAGCCCAAATAGGGAAGTTCGACCGGCAAGCCGCGGTGGCTGCCAAGAAGTTCATCAAGCCGATTCCACTGGACGAATTACGGAAGGAAATCGATATTTTTTGCGAACTGTTTTCCAGGCCGGCGGTACAAGCCGGATTGAAGAAATTTGTAGAGAGCACGGCCCCGCAGCCCTATTTGCCGTAGTCCAAACTGGATTAGAATAACTGCTTATGGAAACAGCGGAAAAGACTCTCGACGAGATACTCACACTTGCCGCGGCGCACTTCAAAGTACCGCGCGAAAAACTCTCTCCCGACGAAGACTTCTTCAAGGCGCTCGGCATCGACAGCCTGCAGACGCTCGATTTGCTCACTAAGTTGGAAAATCACTTTCGAGTGGAGTTGCCGGATTACGAACTGCAGGGCGTGACCGACTTTCGCACCCTGGCGGAAAAGATTCAGGCGCGTCTGTAGCACGGAATCCCATTGTTGATGGTTGAGGAACGTACCAGCGGACACTGTGCCCGGTTGGTGAATCAACAATCTACAATCAACAATCAGCAATCTCTTTATGCTCGATCTCCGCCAATACACGTGTTTGGGCGATGCGTTGCGCGATGCGCTCGACCGCTTCTCGTCCGAAATGTGCCTGATCGAAGCGGAGCGCGATCGCGAGAAGGTCCGCCTTACGTATTCCGATTTCAAAGAGACTGCGCTGCCGCTGGCGCGAGCTTTGGAGGACGCCGATTATGATGCCGGCGACCGCGCCGCCATCATCATGACGAATCAGTCGAAATGGCTGATCTCGGCGTACGCGATCTTTTACTGTGGTGGCGTGCTGGTGCCATTGGACTACAAGCTGACCGCGGCGGAGCACCTACAACTGCTGGCGCATTCCAAGGCCAAGGTGCTTATCGTCGAGTATCACCTGTGGCGGGCCATCATGCAGTCTCCCGAATTCCACAACATTGGCAGCAAGATCGTTCTGGTGACGGAGGCGCCGCTGGGCATGGAGTTGGCGGGTGCGTTTCGCTGGGAGGACTTCAAGCGCAAAGGCGCTCCCGATTTCG
>PLEA01000268.1 GCA_003136335.1 Acidobacteriaceae bacterium
TCCCACGCGATGCCGAGGCGTGGCGATACATCTTTGTAGTCGGGGTTGTAGGGTCGGGTGAATCCCGCGCCCACCTGGACCGGGCCCACGTTCGGAATAAAATTGCCGAACCTGCTAAAGGATTCCACCAAAACGGTGTTGATCTCGTAGCGCACTCCGAGATTTACGGTAATTCTTGGCTTGATTCGCC
Organism: Acidobacteriaceae bacterium; assembly: GCA_003136335.1. The sequence goes on from PLEA01000268.1 coordinate 191, forward strand.
AGTCGTCCTGCAGGAATGCGGCATACTGGAAATTATGCACGCTGCGGAAGGGGTCGCCGGACAGAATGGAGGGAATAATGGCCCCGGTTGTGGCGACCGTGCCGGTAAAGAAGTCTTGCACTGCCGTAGCATTGGTAGCGCCAAATCCAATGAGGCCCCTGGAGTTTGTCGTGGCCGCTCCGTTGAATTGCAGGCGGTTGATTTCGCCACCGAACTTGATGGCGTGCTTTCCGCGCAACACCGAGATGTGATCCAGGAACTGCAGGGAGTTGTCTGGTCCGATGTACTTGGGCCAAGCACCACCCAACCTCATGTTGAATCCTGTGATGTTGATGAGCGGGAATCCCGTGAACGCCGGATTTGTCACGCCGGTGTTGATCCTATAGTTTTTGCCATCGGACGGGGAAACGTAGTTGGTCACCGGTATCCCAATGTCATCGGAGTCGAATTTCTGGCCATAGCGAGCGTATCCGGCCCTCAATTCGTTAACCACGTTGGAGGTCGGCGTCCACGTCCAGCTCCCAGCGCCCAGGATGGAACGGACAGACTGAAGAGACTCCCATTGCGTCCGCGATTCGGTGCTGCTGTCGTTAAACAAGGCGGTGTTGTTACCGAAATAGAATGTGCCCTCAATGTTGCTGCGGTCATTCACGCGGTAGGAAATTTTGGTGACCCCATTGTCGCTGCGGTTGTTGCTAAGGAGATTGGGCTGAAAGTTAGTTCAAATCGTACCCATATTTGGCGCGAATAGCCCTCCGGTGCACACCGCCGTCGGAGTAGAAGGAAGAGAGCTGGGGCAGCCGGCGAGCAGCAGACTGTATGCGGCGATATTCGTTCCCGACGTCGGGCCCACGGTTTTTCCGGAAGCGATCAGCGAATTGAGGGCGTCGGTAAAGCTAACCTGCGGATTTGGACTGGTGAGCCCGCAGCCCGGTGTCCCGCCGCCGCACACCACCGGAGTTGAGTTGGGGAGCGCTTGGCCTACCGTATAGAGCTGCTGCTCGTAGGCTGCGAACCAGAAAAGCTTATCTTTCTTGATCGGTCCGCCAAAAGCTACTCCCGCCTGTACGCGCGTGTAGGCCGGGTTTGGGACCGTGCTGAAAGGATTCACCGCCTGGAAATTCCGATTGCGCAGGTAGCCAAAAACATCTCCGTGAAAGTCGTTCGAGCCCGACCGCGTAATGATGTTGACCACGCCACCAGCGGCGCGCCCATATTCCGCCGCGTAATTATTCGTAATGATCTGAAATTCCTGCACCGCCTCCTGCGAGACGGTGGAGCGCACGCCATTCACCGAGTTGTCGGTGGCGTCGGCGCCGTCGACGTTCACCAGGTTCGAGCGCGCTCGCTGCCCGCTCATGTTCAGACCAGAGGTGGGCGCGGCTCCCGTGTTGGGCGCGTTGTCGCGCACGACTTGCGAATCGGTCAGCGTGAAGTTGATGTAGTTGCGTCCATTGATGGGAAGATTGTCGATGCGCCGCTGGCCGATGGTGTCGGTCGTCGAACTGCGCGAGGTCTCCACCAGTTCCGCCTGCGAACTGACTTCCACTACCTCTTTGCCTCCTGACACCGAGAGTGCGACGGGAAGCTCCACCAGTCCGCCGACGGTGATGACGACGCCCGTATTCTCGACCTTGGTGAACCCCGCAGCCTCCACGGCTACCGAGTACGAGGCCGGCGCCAGTTGGCGCGCGCTGTAGCCGCCCTCACCGTCGCTGGTGGCGGTGCGCTCCAGACCCCTCGCAATATCCCGCACGCTCACCGTCGCATTGGTAACGACATTCCCCTTGGGATCTTTGACGGTGACGTGCAGATCGCCGGTGGCAGCGCCTCCCTGACCAAAGGCACTGGCAGAGAGCAGAAGGAAAAATAGAGTCAAGGCGACAGTGCGGATCATGAGGTTCTCCCTTGGAGTCGCGGAGGCGAGCAGACGGCGGGAACGATTCCCCCGCCAGATTACCGATTTAGTCACGAAATGGTCTGGGACGAATGAATCCCGGTGGTTTTATAACAGAACGGCAACCGAAAACAAGTGAGGAATCGGGAACGTGCGTTTCCAGGTCACCAGGGTCAAGCTTTTTGAAAACAGGTTCGAGTTGCGCAGGGAGCACAACAGAACGGCGGCCTGATGTAGGGCTGCGATCGGAATAAACGGTCGGGACCAATATCACCACGTCGCTGAAATGCGCACCGGCACCGCCGGATTCTGCAGCCTGCCCAGCAGCATCGCGGAGCTATTCAATTGNNGTAGATTCTGAGAAGCGCGAAAGCGGCGTTGCGGCGCAGCAGGAGCGCATTGTCCACCAGTCGCCGCGCGGCCTCGGCAGTAGGGGCGTCGCCTGCAGTCAACGCGGCTTGTCCCATTCTCACGAGGACTGCGGCGTTACTTCCCGCCGTTTGAACGTACGCAGCCATGGCCCGCAGACGTTCCCGCCTCACCACACGAAACTCTGAGGTAGAGAGCCGGCGGCGCAGATAGTCATCCTCCGCAGGATCGACCAGATTGCGGAAGGCTTCCACATCGATGGGCTGAATTCGGGTTGCCGGGTTCGTGCCCGCGGAAACTTGCAGGCTCCGGGAAAGCGTGACGCTCAGTATGAAGACCAGCACCAGCGCAGCGGCGATAACCAGAATGATAGCGAGTGTCATTGGTGTACAAGACGCTCCAGTTCCCGGTTCCACACGTCGAGATTGTTCTCAGGCAGCAGAACCGCAGACTTCACAGCAACTTCCCGGGGAACGAGCAGATAATAGAACCAGATCAGCACGCAGATGTGGTACGTGCCCATGTTGAGAAGGTCAAGGAGAGTCCGTTGGTGGACAGACGGGGTAGCGTTAGTCATGACCGCCCACGCGGCCAAGTACTCGCATGCAGAAATACCGAAGCCCAGCAATAGACCAAATGAAAAGCGATCCCAAGATAGCCGGAAGTACGCGGCAAACAGGAATAAGAAGAGAATCAGACCGGACTCTATCATGAATACGGTTTGCTCGAGGAGATGCGCTCCAGAGATGAGGTGAACGGCGCTGTCACCGCGGGATAAGGCGGCCGTCAGAGCCCCTAGAAGGACCAGCACGGCCCCGAACCCACTAACCAAAATTCTGCCGAATCGGCTGACCGAGGGGTACGGGCTAAGAACCCGAGAGAAAATCTCTCCGATCACAAGAACCTTGAGAAAGCTCTCACTCAGAAGACAAATCCAGTCGACACGCCAGAAATTTTCCGGGGACACCGACGGCAGGATGTCAGCGAGGAAAACCGCAAGGCCTCCCGCGGCGCTTAGAATAGCAAACGCAAAAAAGGCGGGAAACTGACGAGAAAAGCCGCGCTTCCATATGATCAATCCAAGAACGAGAAGAAATATATTGGGTGCTACCCAGAGGTAATTCCAAAGGAATGAGTGCGCCTGCAGCATTGCGGTCCATTACTATACCGCGACTTGCTGCAGGCCGCAATGTCTCAACGACTCTTGTTCGGTTTTCGTAAGATCGCGAGTCAATCGTGCGGCTCGGTCGATCACCCGTGCATAATAATTCAGTGGCAGAGCCTACGGCTTGCAGATCGGGCCGCCGCCGCAATTCGTGCCCGTTCCGCCTCCGCCATCGGCGCGGACTACGGTTGGAATCACTAAAGTGTTGAGGAACAGAATAGCTGCACCGAGGATCAGTAGGGCACGTTTCACGGTTGTTTTCTCCTTGTGACTGCGAGTTGGACTGTGATAATTTCATGGCCGCAGCGCCATGAGCAACGTATCGAAAGACCATTGAGCGTTCGGAATTCGTAACAAGATGACCCTGAAATCAGCTCTGCAGGACGCGAAAGAAACCACCCTGGCGGCGGTCTCGGGCCTGCTGGGAAAACTGGCTTATCTGGCTTCCTTGCGCCGCGCCCAAGGACGGTATGAACACTGGGGCATGACGCTCATCCACGGCCCGGAATCCTCCGAGCGCGCCTTGAAGATGGTCCACACCGAGATTGTCGCTGGAGTCTTACGAGCGCCGCTGGAGTCCCTGGTCGAGGATTTGGACAAATCAAGTCGTGGAAGCGGGGTTGCCGCCCAACCTTATATTGAAGGAATGCGCGAGCAGTTCAGTGAACTGCTGCCGGGCGAGCGCCCGGAATCACCTGCCGCCACTCATCTTAATTCAGTGCTGCTGGCCCTTTCGAACTTGGAGAAGCATCGAGGGCGTGCCACTCGGTCAATCTCATAGCCACTCCCACGATCTGACCGAGCACCTCAGCTTCCTGCGGGTGCCGCAGGATTCGAATCGAAGCCGGAGACAACGGATGCGGTTGCAAAATGATTTCCTCGCGGCGCATGCTGCACCAGCAGCAGGTGTGGCCCTCGCGAGTTTCCACAAAATAGATCGGGCGTTCGTATTCGGAGCGCCAGCAGCCTTCCAATACCTTATTCTTGGATTCGTCGACCTGGATGAAACTGCCCGGCGGCAGGATGGGATACATGGTGAAATCCTGAGTGCCGACGTAACCATAAGTGAAATCGGTGTTGGCAAATTGCGCAAGGTACGCGATCGGCACCAGTCCCCACTGCTCGACCATGCGGCCCAGGTTGGAAGTGCGGCGCTCATCAAATCCAGGATCCATGCGCACGGGGACCTGCACCGACGCCAGTCCCGCAAGAGCATCGGAAACGTGCGATTTCGGCGGAGAAACCAAGCCGAGGTCGGCGGCCATGTTGTTCAAGTCGACGCCGTACCACGACATCAACTCGCGCAGATCGCGGCGGTAGATTACCGAAAGCGTATAGAGGCGGTAAATGCTGGGTAAAATTCCTTTGGTCTCGATATCGGACAGACGGCTTGGAGGAATGGAGAATTCCTCGTTGCGATACTTGTCGGCAACGCGTGCGCTCGAGTTCTCGACGTCACGCATGGTGAGGCCGAGTTTCTCGCGCAGCGTGCGAAGGCTTTTTCCCACCGGGAGCATCTTTTGCCTCCAAAGAAAGTGGGGAAATCATACCAAAGGCGCGACGCATTGTGGCGGCGATTTGTGCAAAAATTTGGTGCAGCCGCGTGCTGTTACGAATTCCGAACACACGTTGGACCTTGTCAGGCGTGCAAAAGCCGCGTTTCACCCTGCCCAACCATAGGAAGTCAGCGCCGGCTCTGGTTTTGTGGATTTCCTGTGATTGTTCGGAATTCGTAACAAACTCAAGGGGACGTAGGGCTTTCCCCGGCATTCTGAAGGCGCCCAGTCTTCATTCCGGCAAAAATCCGAAGCTGACCCGCAGAATTTAGAGATGACATTTGTCACGGCCGCTCCGTGATGGATGGCACTGGTGCGTCCGTTCTTCCTCCGTGATGATGCAATCAGTGGCGGAGAATAAAAAATTAATTCCCGCCGGACGACGCCCGCGCGGGAGGCCGCAAGATGATCGCAACATTAGAGCAACCTCAGCAGACCGACACTTCGAATTCGGATGTGATCGTCGCCAGTCTTGAAGGTGTAAACAAGAACTACGGCAACGTCCGCGCGCTTCGCGGAGTGAATTTCCGGGTGCGCGCCGGTGAGGTCGTGGCTTTGCTCGGCCCGAATGGAGCGGGCAAAACCACAGCCGTGAAGTTGCTCCTGGGACTGGTGCAGCCGAATTCAGGACGAGTCCGCGTTTTTGGCGGTGATCCAACGAATCCTGCAAACCGGATGCGCACGGGAGCGATGTTGCAAGTGGGGCGAGTTCCTGAAACCTTGCGCGTGCGCGAGCACATCGATCTGTTTTCCAGCTACTACCAGAAACCGATGGGCTCCGCAGAAATCCTGGGCGCCGCTGGGCTCGAGAAATTAAGTGATCGCAAGTTTGGCGATCTTTCCGGAGGCCAGAAGCAACGCGTGCTCTTCGCCCTGGCCATTTGCGGAGACCCGGATTTGCTTTTTCTCGACGAGCCCACAGTCGGGCTCGACGTGGAATCACGGCGCATGTTGTGGGATCAAATTCGCAAGATGGTCGCGCGCGGCCGGACCGTGCTGCTCACGACTCACTATTTGCAGGAGGCTGACGCGCTCGCCGACCGCATTGCCGTCATCAATGAGGGAGAAATCATTGCCGAGGGAACACCGTCGGAGATCAAGGCGAAGACCGCCGGCAAGCGTATTCGCTGCATCACGAGCCTGAGCGTGAACACCCTGCGCCAGATTCCAGGCGTCACCGAGGTGAAAGAAGATCGCGACGCCGTCGAACTGCACGCCGCCGAGGCCGAACCCGTCGTCCGCGAACTGCTGGCGCGCGATGCGCAATTGTGCGGCCTTGAAATTACCAGCGCGGGCCTGGAAGAAGCATTCCTGGCGCTGACCCACGACACGGCACGCGACGGAAAGAATTCGAACTAAGGCGAATTTGTATGCCCGAAGGAGATGCAATGAGCACCGCAACCATGGCACTGAGCAATACGCAAATCCAGCGTTCATCGCGCCACACAGCGACGATTTATCTGAAGGAAGCGAAGTACGAGTTTCTGAAGAACCTTCGTCTCCGCATGTACACCGCGTCGGTGCTCAGCTTCCCCGTCATGTTCTATGTTTTGTTCGGACTGGTGCTGAATGCGAAACAGGCGATAGGTGGGACCACCGTTCCCACCTATCTGATCGCTACCTACGGGACGTTCGGTGTGATGGGCGCCTCGCTGTTTGGAACAGCCGCGGGCCTGGCATCCGACCGTGGGCTGGGGTGGCTGCAAGTGAAGCGCGCAAGCCCCATGCCGCCTTTCGCGTACTTCGCGGCCAAAGTGATCACGAGCATGATTTTCAGCGCAGTCATCGTAGTCGCGCTCTTCGCGCTCGGAATCACTCTCGGCGGCGTGCGCATGCCTCTCGCTGATTTCGCCAGGCTGCTGGGAACCTTGGTGGCCGGTTCGCTGCCGTTCTCCGCCATGGGATTGGCTCTCGGATACTTTACCGGACCGAATTCAGCGCCCGCGACCATCAACCTGATTTATCTGCCCATGTCGTTCTGCAGCGGATTGTGGGTGCCTTTCATGTTCCTGCCGAAGGTGGTGCGCCAGATCGCGCTCGTGCTTCCTCCCTATCACCTGTCGCAACTGGCACTCGGAATCGTAGGAGCAGGACGTCATGAATCGACCGCGACCCACTGGGAAGTGCTGCTCGCCTTCACTATGATCTGCCTCGGCGTGGCCCGCATCGGGTTCCAGCGTGATCAGGAAAAGATGTACGGATAATGTTGCGGGGCCGCGGCGTCGCAAGGAGTGGACTATGAGCGCGAACTTGAAGAAATCGATGGGCTGGACCGTCGTCCTCCTTCTCCTCGGAATGGGGGCTCTTTACGGCGGATCGAAGTGGCTGCCTCTGCTGATTCCCGCGGCTCTATTGGTTTGGTACGCAGCTCGGCCCATGCTAAGGACTGGCCGGGATCGACTGGAAGGTTGAGAATAGAAGAAATGCCGTATCTCGGTTCGCGACAATTCGAAGAGAGCTCACCCACTGGAAGTCGTCCAGGGAAGCTGAGGCCGTTGAGATCGGTATTCAAGGACAGGGATCACGGATGGGGTCCCCTGCTCTGGGTGCTTTATCTCGGATTCTTCTTCGTTCAACCGGTCGTAGATCACGCCAGCCTCAAACAATGGCTCTTTGATGGTCTCGGAGCCGTGATATTTCTCACACTCTACTGGGGACTTTTCTTGCTGGAGAGGCCTCGGGCGCTGGTGCACGTTGGTGGCATCGTGCTGCTGGGAGTTCTGTTCCTTCCTTTTAACGGGGGCGCCTGCACATTTTTCATCTTCGCAGCAGCCATGCTTCCCTTTTCGGTCGCGACTCAGACGCGTGCAATCTTGGGCTTGGTCGTCATTGCAGGCATCGGCGCCACTGAAGGGGTTTTGCTCCATTTAAGTAGCATGGGCCTCTTTTACGCGGCGATCTTTCCTCTGCTTATCGGTGGAGGCAACGTCATTTTTGCCGAGCGCAACCGTATGAACTGCAAGCTGCGCAAGGCGAACGAAGAGATTGAAAACCTGGCCAAGGTGGCCGAGCGCGAACGCATTGCGCGCGATCTGCACGATGTCCTCGGACACACTCTGTCAGTGATTACGCTGAAGTCAGAACTCGCCGGCAAATTGTTAGACCGCGATCCGCAACGGGCGGGACAAGAAATCCGCGAGGTCGAGCAAATTTCGCGGCAGGCGTTGACTGAGGTGCGCGACGCAATTCGCGGATATCGTTCGCAAGGCTTGGTGGCCGAGCTGGCACAGGCCAAGACCACGCTGGAAACCGCCGGTCTGACCGTGCAGTGCGATGCCGCGACGACGGTGAAACTCCCCGCGGTGCAGGAAAGGGTACTCTCACTCGCCGTGCGCGAAGCTGTTACCAACGTTGTTCGTCATGCCCAGGCACGCACTTGCCGCATGCGCCTGGAGCAACAGAACGGTTCTTGCCGGCTCGAGATCCAGGATGACGGATGCGGCACCTCCAACGGCGAGGGCAATGGATTGCGCGGCATGCGCGAACGGGTCGAGATGCTGGGAGGCACCTTGAATCGCAGCACCGAAGCGGGCACAACGCTCACCATCACACTGCCATTGAAAGAAGTCATGCCGAGAGGCGAAGGCTTCCACAATTGAATCCCTCAAGCCGAGAACACGCGCGCGAAGGCGCGAAAGAAGGCCGCAAGACCATCCGCGTGGTTCTGGCCGAAGACCAGGGGATGGTACTCGGCGCGCTCGCCGCGCTGCTCGATATCGAGGGCGACATATCCGTCGTGGCGCAGGCGCACAACGGCAAAGAAGCGCTGGAAGCAGTGCTCGCGCACAAGCCTGACGTTTTCATCACCGACATTGAAATGCCGCACATGAG
>PLEA01000559.1 GCA_003136335.1 Acidobacteriaceae bacterium
TGATGCCGGGAGACAACGTCAGCTTGGTGATTGAGTTGATTACACCGGTAGCCATGGAAAAGGGCCTGCGGTTCGCGATTCGCGAAGGCGGACACACGGTTGGAGCAGGGACGATCGCGGAGATTGTGCAGTAAGGGAAGTTAGAAGTCGGAAGTAAGAACGCAGAGATTGAGGCGATGTAGAAGGTTAATTCTTCACTCTGAATTCAGCCTTCTGCATTGAAGTTCAGGAGGTGAGCGATGCCCCGAGAAATTGTGACGTTACAGTGCGGTGACTGCAAAGAGCGGAATTACTCGACGACCAAGAATCGGAAGACGACGACCGAGCGGCTGGAATTCAAGAAATTCTGCCGCCGTTGCCGCAAGCACACGCCGCATAAAGAAGTGAAATGAATTTGGTAATTGGGGAATTTTGTAATTTGGTAATTGAAAACCGATTCGCATGCGGTGTTCAAATTATCAAATTACTCAATTACTAAATGAATTCAGGGGCGTAAGCTCAACGGTTAAACTGTCGGTCTCCAAAACCGAACTTGGGGGTTCGAATCCCTCCGCCCCTGCCAGAATTTAGGGCCCGGAACGGGCAGCACGGCGTAGAAGACAGAGTGGGAAGAAAGAAGTAAGAAGATGGCGACCATGACGGAACAAAACGCACTGGTAACGACGGTAAAGGCCTGGCCGGAGCGCACCCGGACCTTCTACAACGACGTGCGCACCGAAATGCGCAAAGTGACCGCGCCTCCGTGGAAGGAAGTTCGGGCCACGACCACCGTGGTCGTGATCACGGTTTTCATTTTCGCGCTGTACTTTGCCGTGATCGACTTCGTCATTCAACACGGCGTGACGGCTTTATTCAGCTTTTTCAAGAGTCACTGAGGAGATTGCAGACGAGTTCTACCTAGCAAAGGAAAACTGGCTGGCCGAGAAGAAGCACCTTATATGCAGGACCAAGAAAAAAACGAAGCCGTAACTAGCACAGCAGACGAGTCGCAGACTGCCGCGACGGAGGGCGCTGCCGCAACCACTGAGGCACCCCGCAACCCGAACATGAAGTGGTACATCATCCACTCTTATTCGGGATTTGAGCGCAAGGTGAAAGAGTCTCTGGAGTCGCGGGTCGCTGCCTTCGGGCTGCAGGACAAGATTGGCAAAGTGCTGATCCCGACCGAGTCGGTCACCGAAGTGCGCGGCGGCAAGAAATACACCTCCGAGCGCATGTTCTATCCTGGCTACGTGCTGGTTGAAATGGACATGGACGATCACGTCTGGCACGTGGTGAAGTCCACGCCGCGCGTGACCGGATTCGTCGGTACCGGCCAGCAGCCTACGCCGTTGTCTGAAGAAGAAGTTCAGCACATCGTCTACAAAGTTGCCGACAGCCGCGAGAAGCCGAAGCTCAAGGTCAAGTTCGAGAAGAACGAATCGGTCCGCATTAGCGAAGGACCATTCGCCAGCTTCACCGGCATTGTCGACGAAGTGAACGAAGACCGCGAAACTCTCAAAGTGATGGTCACAATTTTCGGCCGCTCCACTCCGGTGGAACTCGAGTTCAACCAGGTGGAGAAGGTAGCGTAGTGGTTTTGAAAGGGCGCGGCTTCAGCCGCGCCATAAAGGCCCGCACGAAACCGGGCTTTAGCCCCTGAGGGCTCGCAGAGTAATGCAGGTTTCGAGAAATGAGAAGTCAGCAGATCGTGAGCCGAAAACCCTAGACTCACGCTCCAAGGCGGAAGAGAGATCATGGCAAAGAAAGTTACAGGTTATGTGAAGCTGCAGATCGCCGCCGGCAAGGCGACTCCGGCGCCCCCGGTGGGACCGGCCCTCGGCCAGGCGCAGATCAACATCATGGAGTTCTGCAAGCAGTTCAATGCCCGCACCAATCAGAAAGAAATGGAAGGACTGATCATTCCGGTCGTAGTGTCGGTGTACAACGACCGTTCGTTCACCTTCATCACCAAAACGCCGCCCGCTTCGATCTTGTTGAAGCGCGCGGCGGGCATCGCCAAAGGATCGGGCACGCCGAACAAGGACAAAGTTGGCAAGGTCACTGCCAAGCAGGTCGAGGATATCGCCAAGCAGAAGATGCCCGACCTGAACGCCGCTTCAGTTGACACCGCGATCAAGAGCATCCGCGGCACCGCAAGATCGATGGGTATTGAAGTAGTTGGATAGTTCTGTGTGGACGCGGGCGACTCGCCCGCGCAGGACGGGAGGGTCGCCCGTCTCCACACGAGTCGAGTTGTAGTCGCACACACCACGGCCGACTGAATTAAGGATCGGCGGTGGGAGACAAGGAAGAGCAATGAAAAAAGAAGGAAAAAACATCGCTAAGGCGCACTCCGCAGTCGAGAAGCGCCCCTATGTTCTGCAGGACGCAGTTCCGCTCTTGCAGAAAGTGAAGTACGCAAAATTTGATGAGACCGTCGAGCTCACGCTGCGGCTGGGAGTTGATCCCAAGCATGCTGACCAGATGGTGCGCGGCACGGTCGTCCTCCCCCACGGACTGGGCAGATCGAAAAAAGTTCTGGTTATCGCGACCGGCGACAAGATTAAAGAAGCAGAAGCGGCAGGCGCCGATATCGCCGGAGGCGAAGAGATGGTCGAAAAGATCACCAAGGAAAACTGGACCGACTTCGACGCGCTGATCGCCACACCTGACGTGATGAAATCCGTTGGACGTTTGGGCAAGATTCTCGGTCCGAAAGGCCTGATGCCGAACCCGAAGACGGGAACGGTGACCTTCGACGTAGCCAAGGCGGTGCAGGAAGTGAAGGCCGGCAAAGTCGAATTCCGTACCGACAAGACGGCGCTCGTCCACTGCCCCGTCGGCAAGATTTCGTTCTCGCCCGACAAGTTGATTGAGAATGCGACCGTGCTGATCACCAGCGTGATCAGGGCCAAGCCGTCAGTGGCCAAGGGAAAGTACATTAAGGGCTGCACCTTGAGCTCGACGATGGGGCCCGGGATTCTGTTGGATGTTGCCCCCATCGAGGCCGCTGCGAAGGCTTAAGCGAAAACTGCCGGGCTGGGTCCCGGCGGACAGCCGAGTGTGGCTGTCCCCACATAAGATCACCAGAGGGATTGAACTATGGCAGTTACTAAAGCGAAGAAGACGGAACAGGTCGAAAAGCTGAGCAAAAACCTGAAGAATGTTTCGAACGTGGTTGTGACTACTTACACCAAGATGACCGTGGCCCAGGACTATGAGCTGCGCAAGGCTCTGCGTGGCGCGGGTGCGAAGTATCAAGTCGTCAAGAACACGTTGGCTGAGCGCGCCGCCAAGGGTACGAAGGTCGAAGGCGCTCTGAAGGATCTGGCCGGCGTGACCTCGATTGCCTACACCACCGGCGATCCCGTGGCGATGGCCAAGGCGCTGACCAAGTACGCCAAAGACGCGCCGGAGTTCACATTTAAAGTTGGCGTGGTCGAAGGCCGGGTGGTCACTATCAAAGAGATCGAAGCGCTGGCCACCATGCCGTCGAAGGAAGAGCTTCACTCGAAGTTGCTGTTCTTGATCAACGCGCCGGCGCAGCGTTTGGTCACCGTGATGAACGCGGTGGGCCGCAACCTGGCGGTAGTCGTCGATCAGGGCGTACAGCACAAAAAGTTCAAAGAGGCATAGAAATTGTGTAATTGAGTAATCTTGAACTTTGGCAATTGAAAGACTTTAGGGTGTGGAAGGCTTTCAAATTACCGAATTTCCCGATTACCCAATTACCAATTAAGAGATTTGGTTATCAGCAAGTCGGGGGTTGCGCGGTTCGTTCCGAGCGTTGTCTGGCGCGAGGATGCTGACCTGGTCGCACTGGAACCCTGGCCCACGATAACGAAAGCGAGACGTGGCAAGCTACGTCTCTACGAAAAGACTAAATAACTGGAGAAATAACATGGCAGATCTGCAACAGTTGGAAGAATCCATCGTAGGGTTGTCGCTGCTGGATGCGGCGCAGCTCGTAAAGAAGCTGGAAGAGCGTCTGGGCGTGTCGGCGGCAGCAGCAGCCCCGGTCATGATGGCCGGCGGTGGCGGTGCGGCAGCAGCGGCTCCGGCGGAAGAGAAGACGGAATTCACCGTCGTCCTGAAAGAAGTGGGCGCCAACAAGATCAATGTGATCAAAGCCGTCCGCGAAGTTACCAGCCTGGGATTGAAAGAAGCCAAGGAACTGGTGGATGGAGCCCCAAAGAACGTGAAAGAGGGCGTTTCCAAGGAAGAAGCGGAGACAATCAAGAAGAAGTTCACCGATGCTGGCGCTACTATTGAAGTAAAGTGACGCCAGTTAGGCGGGCGTGACCCTGAGGGAAGTCGAAGGGGAGAGCCCCGCTGGCGTCATCCTGAGCGTCTTTTGCGAAGGATCTGGGAGTTCCCAGACTTTCTCAGTTTAGGACTGCCAGGCGTTTGTTTTCGATTCCCAGAACGCACCGGAAGCGGTGCAATATCGTTAATGTTGCACGTTCTCTACTTGTGAACCCTGGGCGGCGATGTTAGCATCTATATTAACGTCGCTTCCCTAGGCTTCACTCAAACGCGAGCGAAGCTCGCAAGGGAAGTTTAGGCAAGCTGCTCCGCAGGCAGGCGGGGCGGAAAACAGGCCGAGGAACTGGCGCGAAAGAATTCAAATCAAGAAGGGCGAAACGCCTTGGTTGGCGTCTGCGGGAACGACTGTCCCTGCGGGCGCCCCGTCGTCTTTTGGATTTCCAGTTGTTCCGGTTCTGCGCACGTACGTCCCGCGGCGCGATAAGCGCCCCACATTCCGCGGTTTAAGCGTGGCCGTCGGTCGCGCATGAGATTGGGAGTTTCTGACGATGAAAAATGCCTTCCGTAAACGATTCGATTTTTCCAAGATTCCGGCCACCATCCAGATCCCAAACCTGATCGAGGTTCAGAAGCGCTCTTACGATCGCTTCCTGCAGATGGACAAACTCCCCAGCGAGCGCGAAGACGGCGGCTTGCAGGCGGTATTTCAATCCGTCTTCCCGATCACCGACTTTCGCAACGTATCACAACTGGAGTTTGTGGATTACGCCATTGG
>PLEA01000223.1 GCA_003136335.1 Acidobacteriaceae bacterium
GCGCTCATCGCCAACGACGGACCGTGGATCAATCCGCAGGTTCAGGAAAAAAAATAGCCGGCGTCAGGCTTCAAATCTGAGGTAGCTAAGCATCGTAAATCTTCCCGGCACATTCCAGGATATCGCGTCAGCATTTCCATCTCGCTCAGCCTGATAGCACCGCCATAGTTCCTTACGGTGTTCACGGCACGCCACTTCGAAGGTGCCACTCCGAAAGCGAACAATTGAAAGAGCGAGAGAAAATAATGGTCGGGGAGAGAGGATTTNNGGATTTGAACCTCCGACCCCCTGATCCCGAACCAGATTCCAGCGCTTGTTGAACCCTCCTGGTGCCCGACCGCTACGGAATCGTCTACCTGTGATCCTCATCCGTGTGGCATCGCGGGAAAGCGCGAATTCCGGCAGAGAAGGCTCCTAGCGAGGTGGATGCCCGAGAGGGATGGACTCGAAGCCGAAGTTTGCCGGATGCCTCCGGAAGCGAGCCTAACCACTGCATCTAAAACGCTTTTAGTCGCATCGACGCACGCTAGCGTGCCGGATCAGACGCGATCTGCTGGATGGCTGGAGCAGCGGCAAGTTTTGTGACTCCCCTAAAGAACCACGCCTATTATCCAAGCGAGAAATCCCGCTACTACGTATGATTCCGGGCTGGCTTGCGCCAATTCTCGATTGTTCTGTCACGGCCTATAGGTTCGTGTTGGAGGCGCCTTGGAAATCGATCCGGTCGACGGAGCATCCGAACCTCCCGGCACGATTTCGCTCCCTGTGACTTCGCGGCGTTCACTTAGCGTGCCATCAGGAATTGCCACCCCGACCCAAGGCGTCTTCTGCGAGACTACATGGGTGTGCCAGACGGCCTCTCGGACACCTCCAGAAGTCAGATTGATCTCCTGTTTGTCTGGTTCGTTTAGGGTGAGATTGTCGCTGCGCATCGTGAACGTGTGACGACCAGCGCCCTCGGCCGAGACTCGCAATACAACCCAATTCATTCTTGCATTCCGGCGGCGGACCATACATATTTCAACAACAACCGTTGACGGTTCAGTGCTATACTTGGCGCCCGTCAAGAGAACGTTTACCCTTCATCGAACTGACCGGCGTATCCAATTTATCCTAGCTGGACAATGTTGGACTTCTAATTGAACCGTTGCAACGCGGAAGGAAGTTTGAGCACCCGCCGTTAGGGCGAGGAGAATCGACGGGCATTCGAGCACTGCGAGCAGTAACTATGGAATCCCTTTCGGAACGGCTGAAAGCGGCCACGGATGAACTGCAAGAACTGGAGCAGCTAGTTGTCTCTGGCAATTTGTCTCCCCGTGTTCTGAGCGAATTCCGCAGTGCGGTCGACAGTATCCGCCAAACTGCGTGGGCCGTCCAACAATGGATTGAACTCCAACAGCAACATCGCGATCCCTACACAGTCCTGGGAATACTATCGAAGGAGCGTGTCCGTCGTGCCACGCAGATAGCGAAGGATTTGACGATCGATCTGGAGTCATTGGAACTGGGCTTGGAAACCGAGGGGATGGCGAACCTCTTTCATGCCATCGAAGGTCTACACGAGCGGCTGGCGCCACTATTCAAGACAAAGCGACTTTAGCATCGACCGAAGCCCGTCTCTCTATGACTCTTTTGCCTAATCGGAAGGTGCTTGATGTGGATGCCTACGTTCCAATTTCGCCATTTCCTTACATCCCAACGGGCAAGAATTATGAACTCTACGACTCCCGGACGGGCGATTGGGCTGTCGCCGGGACAACCCCAGTGCAACTCTGGGATTCCTGGTTGACTTGCGGGGAACTGTCGGAGGAGCCAAACAATGGCCCCACGTTCGAGTTGGGGCCGGGCGTCCTGCGCCCCGACGGTACCGTCTTCTACACTGGCTCAGACACTTGCCCCAACGAATCCGGCGCCACGGCGATTTACAACTCGTATACGAATACGTGGAAGGCTGGTCCGAATTTCCCCGGCACAAACAACATTTCCGATGGTCCCGCATCCCTAGAAGTCAATGGCAAAGTTCTGATGATGGCCAGCCCTGGCTACGGGAATCCTCCCTCCAGCTTCTTTGAGTGGGACGGAAAAAAGCTGACACAGGTGCCCGGAACTCCGAATGCACCGACCGATGGATCGTTCTATGGAAATATGCTCGTGCTTCCGACGGGGCAAATCCTGCTGACCGATTTCTCGGACGATATCGAAATCTACACGTCCAAGGGACGGCCTCTTCGGGAATGGGCGCCGCTTGTGGTCTTCGCCCCTCAGTTCCTGAAGAGAGGGAAGTCGTACCAAGCCTTTGGCTTCCGGTTCAATGGACTCTCGCAAGGCGCGGCTTACGGAGATGACGCGCAAGCTGCGACGAACTTTCCGTTGGTGCGCATCACCAATCTCAACACTGGACACGTTCAATACAGCCGCGCGCACGACCCCAGCACTATGGCTGTGGCGTCGAATGATTTCAATTCCGTTTGGTTTGATGTTCCCGCCAACCAGGTACCGGGGTGCAGCATTCTCGAGGTTGTCGCTAACGAAATTGCGTCAGAGCCGGTGTTTGTGTTCGTTAGCAAATAGATTCGAACGCAGCGGCGGCCTTGCCTTAAGGCTTTGCCTTGACATGGGTTCTCTCCTTTCATGATGAAAGGTGGGGACAAACACAGCGCCGAGCAAAAACACGGGCGCCCACGGGCGTACCGGTTACGACACAAACGACGACACAACGCCGCTCTCAGGCGAGAGCGGCCACCTTCCCCTTCGGTGTCCTGGTGATGAGATCGGGTTTCCTTCCCCGGATCCTGGGCGTCTTGCTGATCGTTGCCTGCTTCGCCTACCTGGCCGTCAGTCTTACATCATTTGGGTTTCTGGCTCGGCACAGCATGGTCCAGTACAGTCGGAATCCAGCGCGATGCCAGCGGACAACTGTCTCTGGCATAACGAGGAGGAGCGACTCTTTCCAGCGAGACCAGAATCGGCGAGCGGCGACCCAAAGAAGTTTTGCCGAGCAGGCCGAGTTTTGGTTTGGGATGTCTGCGTTTTAACACGACAAGCTGCTTCGAAGAGCCAGGTTCTCCAGAAGCAGATTTTGTCGGTCGCGAAAGATGCGAAGGGCTGCCCCGAACCTCAGGCAAACAAGTCGAACATGGTGGCAAAGTTACAGCAGATGAGATTCTCGCCTGCACTCCAATGTTGTCGATTTCAAAGCACAGAATTGTGGCGAGGGAAAGTAGGCCAATCAATTCCATGCCCAGCTTGCGTCGACCCAAGGCGGGTCGAGACGTTACGCTTATTTCAAATCAAACCTGTCAGGCGGTGAGGAGGCTGTCTTCTGCCGAAAACGGTCGGCTTGGCAGAGAGTTAATAGGGAATTGGATTTGAATCAGTGGCCCCGCAGAACTCGCTTGCGTTCGTGTCAGCATGTTCGCCGAGGGAACGCCCGTTCTCTGGAACGACTTCTCGCAATCTGCCGTGGACGGCCCTCGCATGTTGCCCTCCATATAGGCCAAGCCGGGACAGCGCGTGCACGTTCCCACATGGGCGCAAGTCGAACAGGTCGGAAGGTCCTTGGCCCGGATCGAGCGGACTTCGTTCAACTGCGGAGAATTCTGCCAAATGTCGAGGAATCTCTGCCGACGTACATTGCCGCTGGGCAGAGGAAATTGTACACAGGGGAAAACATCACCGTAAGGAGAAATGTAGCAGGCGGTGTGACCGGCGCTACAGGGGAAACCCTCCATGATGTCTTCGCCCGGGGCCGGGGGAGGAGCACAGAATTCTTCCACGTTGCCCACCAGTTCCTGGTTATGGAAAATTCGCTTGAGTTCAGACCCCGGAATTCGCAGAGCGAGGGTGGATGTGTTTCCGTCCATTTTTGGCGTGATGGTCGGATCGAGCGTATAGAAAACATCCAACGCTTTCGCCAACGCGATCACGCCTGGCTGGTCGGAGAAATTGCTGGCCATCAGAACATTGGCGATAGCGACCTTTAGTCCCTGGGACTTCAAGAATCGAATTGCCCGGATGGTTCTTTTCAGTGATCCCGGCAGTTTTGTGATGGCATCGTG
>PLEA01000050.1 GCA_003136335.1 Acidobacteriaceae bacterium
ACCGGCTGCGATTCGCCCGGCAGATGGGCAATGCGGTAGGGGCCAATTTTCCGTTCCATTCGCACTTTGGAGACATAAACTATGTTGGACACGCATTCCTCAGAAAATCGACTAAGGATAATAATAGCAGCGGTGAGATAAAAGAAGCGCACTTATGAATGATGCATGCCGGAGTGTATTTGTGAACGCTTGGTTGGTCCCGAGACCGTAAGCTAAGAAAAGGAGGAGCCCCACAGAGGGGCTCCTCCTGCCTTGGGAATTTTCTCAAGGCAGTCCTGCTCCCGCGACGCATCAGTGTTTGTCGCCTTTACCCCAGTCATCGGTTAAAGGTTTGTTCTTGTTTCGCTCGTTGGTTTCGGGGTCAGAGCTGCCGTGCGGTCCCGGACCGCCAACTTGGTCCGAAGTCTCGTTCTCGCTCTCGCCGCGGTTCGAACCACTCTGTCCGGTTTGCTGCGTGCCGCGCTGTCCCAGACTTCCGCCTCGACGGCCGCCACCTACATGTTGACTGACGGATTCTCGACCGCCTTGCTGGTTGTTCTGTCCCGACTGGGGCACGGATCGGCCCTGTGCGCTGTCCTGTTCTCGCTGTTGACTCCGGTGGTCCTGGCTGCCCGCCTGCCCCGTATGCTCTCCGTGCTTCTGATCCGCTTCACGCTGTTTCTTCGTCGATTCGCCCGGCATGGTTTCCTCCTGTTCTGATCTTTAATGCTTTGCGCCCTGCGATTGCAGTTTCACCTCAGCAAATCTTCGCTGGTTACCTTCAATGGTCGCTCACCCGGCTCTCGGCCGATGTTAGGCTCGCGCAGCGCGCGATTTCGATTTACGCGCGGCCTTGCCACGCTTGCTCCCAGTTTCTTCTTCGTGCGATTCAGATGACTCGGATTCTCCCGCCTCTTGGGCGACGACGTTGATTTGCTCGGCAAGTTCGGTCAGCTTTTCGTCCGTTTCTTTCTCTTCGGCTAACGTTTGCTCAAGCAAAGATACCGCTTCGGATTCACCTAGCAGGTTGGCATAGGTGCGCACGCAGCCGTAGCCAGCGATTTCGTAATGCTCAACGCGCTGCGCGGCCGAAATCAGGCCGGCGTCGAGTTCTTCGGGNNTCCATCCCTTTGCATTTCTTGCCTTTGGGGCTTTCGTCAAGCGCCTCAAAGATTTTTTCGAGGCGTGCAACGTGCTCCCGCGTCTGCTCGAGGTGTTCCCCAAACGCGGCCCGTAGTTCATCGGAGTCGGAAGCCTTGGCCATTTTCGGCAAAGCCTTGACGAGCTGATTTTCCGCGCTATACAAATCTTTTAGCTCATTGATGTAGAGCTCTTTCAGCGCATTCATTTCCATGTCGTTTACACCCCCAGATGTGGATGTCTAAGCGATTTGACGATAGTCGCTTTGGTTATGCGGCGCTATACCGTGAAGCTGGTAAATTCCCGCAGGGATGGACTGAGTTGCAACTTGCACATTGTGAGTTAGTTAGGATGCGATGTATGGTTTCCGCAGCGCGACAACTTGGGTGGAGGAGGCAACAATTTCCGCGCGCAGGACGCACATCTGTCAGCTGCAAAATCGGGTCAGAGGCCGTGATAGAGTACGAGACTCGAGTCAACCGCATGATCGAGAAGGGCATCTCATCGGACATCTTTTTGTGACTTCATGCTAGCGGCGGCTGCAGAGACCTTGGGACCAGAACTCGGGCGCACGGAATTCAGAAAGCTAACGAGGACCGCCGATGACACGAATCCTGCTGACGACCGTGCATAGAGATTCGGGGCTTTACGATTATTTTCGCGAAAACGCGCCGGAAAATTTCCGCTGGCGTTTTCAGATGCCGCGCAAGATTTCATTCGGACTGCGGTTCCTGCGGCAGAACGTCCCCGAAGTGGAGATTCTGGAGTATCCGACACGCAGCGAGTACCGGCAGGCCCTCAAACGGGGCTGGGATATTGTAGGGTTTTCGTTTTACATCGAGGAGAGCGGCCGCATCTTAGAGATGGCGGAGGAGGCCCACCGCGCGGGGGTGCGGCAATTATGGGCGGGAAATTATGGCGCGCTAACGCCCTCGCTGCAGGGAAACTTCGACGCGGTGTTCGGCGGATATAGCGAAGTTGCGGTGGCCAAGGTACTCGGCAAGACGGTCGAGACGGTCGTACATCCGCCGCTGGTATCGCAGTTCCGGCTGCCCGGCGGGTGGCCGATGCCCGTGGGCATCCTGTTCACCACGCGCGGATGCAGTTTTCAGTGCACCTTCTGCCAAACCACGGCGTTCGCGCCACGGCCTGTGGCGATCGCGCTCGAAGCGATTGAGAGGGTAGTGCAGTTCTACGTGGCTCGCGGGATACGCTACGCGCTGATCCTCGACGAAAATTTCGGAAATATTCCGGAACACGGCGAAGCCGTCATCGAGTTGCTGGCGCGCTACAAAATCCGCTGGCTGGTGCAGTCCCGCGTCGACCTGTTCCTGCGGAATTTCGATACGTGGCTGGCGATGGGCATGGAAGGCGCGCTGTTCGGAATCGAGAGCTTTCATCAGGACGTGCTGAAGCAGATTCACAAGGGCGAAAAAGTCGAGGCGGTGCTGGAACTGGCGGGGCGGTTGAACCGCGCCGGAAGGTACGCACAAGGCTACTATATTATCGGGTTTCCGTCGGAGACGCCGGAATCGATAGCGGAAGATCTGAAACAGCTGGCGGCGCTGGAGCTCGACGTCACGCAGATCACCATCGTCACACCGCATCCGCGCACGCAGCTGTGGAGCGAGCTCGATGCGAAGTACGGAATTTTTGAGAAAGACTGGGCGAACTTCGACACCAAACACCTGGTTTGGAGCCATCCGAATTGTCCTCCCGGCAGTTTGGAAGGGCTGCTGAGTGACGGATTCAAGCGGTGCTACGGCCAGCAATGGCTGCGGCGTACGGGACGAAAATTCCTGGCCAGTCGCGTGCAGCAGGGCGGTCTGACCGATCTTCTATGGAGCCCGATGCGGGCACGGTGGGCGGCGCCGAAGCGCTTGCCCTACCTGCAAGCTTCGTAATATCCGAGCGGTGTTAGATGCAACTGGTGTAAATACACGACCGGAAATGGTTCCCGAAGTTTCTGCGGGATTTTGTTACCGACGACCTCGAAACG
>PLEA01000035.1 GCA_003136335.1 Acidobacteriaceae bacterium
CGCTACGGGTCCTACCGTTTTGCTGTGGTTTCGGATTGGCATCCTACGCGACGCGAGATGCTCATCCGCACGCGTTTTGCGGATACGCCGCAAGTTCATTTGGTGAAGATGCCCGGAGGCGAACGGCAGCAATTAACGTTTTATCCCGATGATGTAGCGAATGCGGAGTTTCACCCCAATGGGGGTGACTAATTTGTTTTTGTAAAAGATATTGGCGGCGGCGAGTGGTATCAGCTGTACCGCTACGACATGGAGACCGCGAATGTGACGCTGCTGACCGATGGCAAATCACGAAACCTGCTGGGCTCCTGGTCTTCCGGCGGGGACCAGATTGCCTATGTTTCCACCAGGCGCACCGGACAGGATGCGGATTTGTGGGTGATGAATCCGGCCGATCCCAAGACCGATCATTTGTTGACACAGCTGAAAGGCGGCGGTTGGCAACCCATCGACTGGTCTCCTGACGACAAGAATATCTTGCTGCAAGAAGAGATTTCCATCAACGAATCGTACCTATGGCTGGTGAACACCACCACCGGAGAGAAGGCAGCCATAACGCCTCGCGACACGAAGGAAAAAGTGTCCTACGGGTCGGCGCGATTCAGCAAAGATGGCAAAGGAATTTATGTGACCACCGACCAGGACCCGGAGTTTCAGCGGCTGGCCCTTCTGGATATGTCCGGAAAGAACCCGAAATTTTTGACCAGCGACATTCCGTGGGATGTGGAGTCCTTTGATCTCTCACACGACGGAAAGCGCTTGGCTTTTGTCACGAATGAAGAAGGCCTCAGTGTTTTGCATGTGATGGATACAGCTACCCAGAAAGAAATGAAACTCCCGAAATTGCCCGTAGGAGTCATGCAGGAGGTACGTTGGCATCGCGATGGGCATGATTTGGCCTTTTCACTTACCAATGCGCAAGGAGCGGGAGATTGCTATTCGCTGGATGTGGCAAACGGCAAGCTGGAACGCTGGACGGTGAGCGAAACGGCGGTGAAGACCGATGCGGTTCCCGGGGTCGAACTGGTTCACTGGAAAAGCTTCGATGGAAAAATGATTTCCGGGTTTTTGTACAAGCCAGCCGCGAAGTTTACCGGGAAAAGACCGGTACTGGTAGTGATCCATGGCGGGCCAGAAGGGCAGTCGCAGCCGGTTTTTCTGGGACGTGCAAATTATTATTTGAACGAACTCGGCATTACGTTAATTTATCCGAACGTGAGAGGGTCGACGGGGTACGGGAAAACTTTTTCGTTGATGGATAATGGATTCAAGCGCGAGGACACCTACAAGGATATAAATGCGTTGCTTGACTGGGTGGCCACCAGGCCGGATCTGGACGCCGACAGAATTGCGGTGACCGGCGGCAGCTACGGCGGCCACATGACGTGGGCCGTTTCCGCTTTCTATAACGACCGCATCCGCTGCGCCATGCCAATCGTCGGCATGTCAAATCTCGTGACATTCCTCGAGCACACCGAGGCGTACCGTCAGGACCTGCGTCGCGTCGAATATGGTGATGAGCGCAATCCTGTCATGCGTACCTACTTGGAAAAAATCGCGCCCATGAATCATCTCGACGCAATGCACAAGCCGGTGTTTGCCGTCGTCGGCAAGAACGACCCGAGGGTGCCCTGGACCGAATCCCGCCAGGTCATCGACAGGCTCAGGGCTCAGGGCACGCCGACTTGGTTCCTAGTGGCCAATGACGAGGGGCACGGCTACGCGAAAAAGCAAAATCGCGATTTTCTATTCGATGCTGAAGTCCTCTTCATCGATCAATGTCTAATCAATGATATGCCGACCGAAAGATAGCAGCTGGGATATTCCCAGCATCGTTATCTCCAGTCTCGACGCTATTATTGACCCGTGGTTTATGTTGCCAGGCTCTGTAGTAGGGCTAGTAGTTGGTCTGTGGTTGTTAATTAGACGTGCAAACATGCAGCCGCTAGGCCCAGGCCTCACTACGGGCGCCAGAACCTGACGGTAACCATCCTTATCTCACTCTCGCCGCCGCAGTTTCACGACGCCGGACCAAGGCGCATTCTTGAGGCTCCTGGGATTGGGGTGCGGGAAGAGCGCGACTATCCGGAGGAAAAATGGCAAGCGCCGAAATCGCGCCGCTGCGTGCAAAATCGAAGTTACTTCATCGGCGCTCCAGCCGTGCGCTTCGAAAAAGGCGATACCATTCGGTGGTGCAAATTTCATCGGGGCGTTCGCGAAATGTTGGCCCATACTTTTGTGCAGTATCCGAAGCAGGGCGGGCGAGGCGAGATCAAGGATCCAGGAGGCAGTGCCGGCGTGCTTGAAAAGGTCGGCCGAGAGTGAGCGTACCTGCGCATCGTCCAGATAGAGAAGTAGGCCCTCTGTGACGACGACTGTCTTGCGTGAGGAGCTGAGTACGTCCTGCAGCATAGCTGCGCGGGCGATAGGATCGGCCAGATCAACTTTGATCCTGCTCAGCTGACAGCGCGGCCGGGCATCAGCAAGCAGACGTTCCTTCTCCTCGATCAGAGCCGGAAGATCGGCCTCGGCCCATCGCAGTGNNTTGCCCGCTTGCCGCGGCATAAGAGCCGCGATATCCCGCCCGCGTTGCCCCGAAAGCTGATCCGCGTAGGGATCGTCGAATAGCGCGTCCGCCCGCGCAGATTCCCAGGCGCGGTACACCGCAACCCACCGCGCGGTATCGGAGACATTGGATACTATCGAGGTGTTCACTGTTGCCATTTCTTGCCTGCCTTGCGGATCCTATTCGAGGCGCATGTTTTCCAGCTTAGCTCTCACAATACGAGTAGCGTGACCTTGGCATTATGAAGCGTTCCGTGCGGGCTTGGACAATCAGGTTGAGTGCTTCCCCGCCGCCCGCCATTG
>PLEA01000092.1 GCA_003136335.1 Acidobacteriaceae bacterium
TACGAAGCAGTCTGGCAAGGGGAGCGTTCCTGGAACGGCGTAGCCATTCTCGCGCGAAACCACGCTCCCGTGCTGACCTGCACAAGCTTGCCGGGAAATCCTGAGGATCACCGTGTGCTTTCGGCAAGCCTGCGTAGTAGCGGGCGGGAAGGCGTGGTTCAGAAGCAGTAGCGCTGCGCCACCCAGTAATACCAGTCGCCAATGGCCTCTGCGGTGGATTGGTCGGGATTAATGGCGATCAGTTGTGATAGGGGAACTGCCATGGTCCGACCGTGCCAGCGGATCAGCACGAGCATGTCGGCGGAGCAGGCGTCTTCCGGTGCCATACGCTGAACTTCGACGGTTTCCCCCTGCCGGAGCGGTGAAACGACTTTGGCGGCGATGCGCTTGGCCTGAAAAGGGAATCGGATTTTGTCATCGAGGTAGTAATACCACCCCATGACCTGCTCTTCCGGCCCATTCGCGTCGGCGATGGCTTGGTTGTGGATCCGGTCCTCCCGGACTGGGTCTTTCTTGGGTTTCTTCATAGGGAGATGATCCGCTCCAAGGTTTCGCGATAGTTCCACGGCATCCATTCGGCGGGGCTGGTCGCCAGTTTCTGGGCGTGGCGCTGCAACTCGGTCAGATAGTCGAAGGAGTTGGCGCTGCACAACTGACAGGTGTGAATCAAACTCATAAACAGATCGCCCACCTGCGCCCCGTTCAGCGTCCGATAGAACAAGGCATTCTTCCGGTGCAGAACGGCCCTCTTCAATGCCCTTTCGACCAGGTTGTTGTCGAGCGGCGTTCCCGCTTTCCGCAAGAACAGAGTCAGCGCCTTCCAGTGCCGCAACAGATAGGTGATGGCCTTGCCCAAGCCGGAGTTGGGCTCCGTCTTGCGCTCGGCGAACTGCGCCTCCAGCCAGTGATGGAGTTGCTCCATCACCGGGCCGCTGTGCTCCTGATGAAACTGCAGGCGCTCTTCCGACCTCAGACCACGCTCCCGCGCCTCGGCATCGTGACCATACACCTGGCCCAGCATCTCCAGTACATAGCGACATTCGTCGGGAAAGTTCGCCGCTACTTCCACGAACTGTCTTCTTCCATGGGCCAGGCAGTTCGCCAGCAGAATCTCCACCCCCGCAGCCAACTTCGGAAGGTTGCGCGAGAGCGCGTCGCACATCTGAATGGGTGGGCTCGCCCGCTGGGCCCGCTGCTGCAACACGTCGGCGAGGTTCTCGCCGGCATGCTGGCGTCCGGTGAAGTACAGCGCGATCTTCCAGCCCTGGCCGGTGGACACGATGCCGCTGGTGAACACGCCCGTGCGTTCGTCCGACGGTTCGCGTGCGAGACGTAACACTCGCATGCTGGTGTCGTCGTTGTGTACCACCTCGCCCTGTGCCGCCTGCCGGATCAACTCGTCGCGCGCCGGTTTGAGTAACTCGGCCGCCTCTTGGACAACCTCCCATTGCGTCGCCGCCGGTAACGGAATCCCCAGCTGACCTTCGAGTTGTTCCAACCGGTAGAACGGGGTTCCGCTGCCGTACTTGAGTTGCGCGATCATCGCCACCGCCGTCTCGTCGTATTTTTCCGGACCTAATCCTTCCGGTTCTTGTGCGGTAAACACCTGCCCGCACGCACCGCAGCGCAACCGTTCGAGTGAATAGACGGTGGCCGCCAGCGGCGCCTGCCCCACCATCCGCACCAGTACTTTCGGATCTTTCTGCCCGTATACGTTGCCTTTCTCGCACTCCGGGCAGCGATCCCCGTGCTTCAACTTCGGGTGCGCAATCGCAATCTTTCGCGAACTGACAAACGCCCCAGCACCATTGCGTCCATGTCCGGGTGGTGGGGAAGCGTTGGTCTCCAGCTCAGTCCCAGCGCCAGCTTCCGAGCCTTCCGATTTTCCCAGCACGGCGCTGGTCTTCTCCGTGTTGCGCGGCCGCACCAGCATCGCCGCCAGCACATGCAATGCCTCCTTGAGCTTCTCGTAGTCGTCCTCGCTCAACGGCGCTTGCCGCGCTCCCTCCAGTACCCGGTCCAGTTCGTCCAGATTCACATCGACACGTCGTCTGGCGGTTTTCATCCTGGCCCCATGAGCAGTTCGCGAAACTGCTTCGCCAACGGATATCCCAGAACTTCTTTGATCGACCGGTTCGGCACATAGCTGTTCGATTGTTTACCCCGTCCTGTCGTCTTGCCCAGCACCACCCAGTTGGCCGCACGGTAACAGGTTCCGCGGAATCGTTCCGGATCCACAAACGTCTCCAGAAAGTAAATCGGATGTCCGTAGATCCGCTGCCAGTCCGCGGAGATCCGCGACGCCATACGGCCCAGGATATGCGACGCTAGGTGTTCGACCTTGACCCACGGCAAGATTAAAAATCGCGTGTTGTAAGCCAGGAAGCTGATGTTGCGACGGCGCGCTTCGGCGCCCCAGCCAATGTAGCGGTCGCGACTTCTCAGATGACGCGGGGCCGAGCACCATGCCAGGCAGGCAACCGGCCGCCCTTGCGCCCACACCAGGTACTTCAGGTGTTCTCCCACCGGCTGCTCGTAGCCGAGATAATGATGTTCCTCCAGCAAACTGTTCCACAACGGCTCTTTCCCGGTGCGCCGCACCGGCTCGAACTCCAACGGCTGGAGCCTACGCAGACAGTCTTGAATGGGCGTGGTATCAATCCGAATCGGCTCCGGCCTGGCTCGGTTGGCCAGCGGGTTATGCCGCACGTAACTCACCGGCGGCAACTTGATCTGCCCGGCACGGTCCAGCAGGAGCAACAGGCCGCGGCACACCATGTCGCGCAACGCACCATTGGCCTGGCGCCACTGCCAGGCTTCACAGAGCTTGGTCGATAGTGTGCGGCGGCTTTCCTGCGGGTGCTGCTCGATCAGTGCGCGTATATAAAGGATGTCTTCTTGGCTGATCTTCCGGCCCCGATAGATGAGCTCGACCATCGATCAGCAGTATGAACCGGTTTTTCTTGGAACGCAAGGGGTGACACCGTGTTTTTTTGGTCGCGAGATTAATTACTTCAGCACGCTCACTCGCCGCCACATGGGCGCCGCGCGCACGCGCGACACATCGCCCGCCGCCATCAGCAACTGCACTTCATAGGCTTCCAGTGACTTGGCTGGTCCGGACCCTTCCGGCCACCACACGAATCGTCCGCGGGAAAGACGCTTTTGCGCCAGCCAGTATCCTTGGCCGTCATAGCTGAGCAGCCG
>PLEA01000680.1 GCA_003136335.1 Acidobacteriaceae bacterium
AAAGCAGTTCGGTATTGCCAACTTCATCGAGCTGTTCGTTGCTAAGGTCCAGAAGCGCGTCGAGATTGCCTTTCTCAATTTGGGCGATAGCCCAGTAATCGAAATCATAGGCAGGCTTGGCATACTTCCAGGTGCCAGGGTAGTGAGACATGCCCCCACTGGCGATCACAGCGACTCGTTCATCGCGCTGGGCGATCACTTTGGCGATAGCCTTGCCAAGCTGCTGGCAACGCCTGGCGGTGGGCAGCGGCGGAAGATAGGCATTTACAAAAATCGGCACCACGGGAATCGGGCGTCCGCCGATTACCCATTCGTAAACCGCTGCAAAGGCGTGGCCCAGGACGGCATCCTGCGAATACGCCAAATCAAATCCGTCGTACATCAGCTTGTCGAGCAAATCCTCGGCCAAGCCTTGATGGATGGGAAGATCGTAGTGGCGGCCTGCAAACTCGGCAATCGACCGTTCACCGGAAAGAATGGCAAACGTCGGAACGGCGGTCAGAAAAAATGTCTCGAGATGGTCGTTGCCAATGACGATGACAGCATCGGGCTTGCTCTCTTCGAGATCCTGACCCAGTTGGCGCATCGCGGCAATATCGGCGTCCAGCTGCGCAGGATCTTCACTGGGCGGCCGCACAAAGAGCTGGGGCGCGTGTACGGTCGCCATGGCTGCTACGACTTTTCCCATTTTCGGGTACCTCATTTGTCCGATCGCATCATAATTAACCTGCGTTACCTCAATGACTTAAGCTTGGCGTGGGATCGCACGAAGCGACGCCGGGCCTGATTGTGCGGAAACAACCAAGGTTCGTCAAGCGAAACTGGTCCGGCCGTTCTATGGGGTGGGCCAACGTGAGGACACCTGGCGATTTCAAGACACGGCACTCCCAGACGCCGAGTATGCCGCGGCCTGCGTCAAACAGCCTTAAGGTTGCGCCGCGCCGGACTGCCGCGAGATTTGCTTTGCGAGCCGTGGGTACACTTTGAGCGCATTCGTTTCGAAAATTTTGTTCTTATTGTCCGCGCCCAGGCCCGCTACTCCCTCCACGTAACGCCGGGTGTCGTCGAAGTAGTGTCCGGTTTCCGGATCAATGCCCTTGACGGCCCCTAGCATTTCCGACGCGAAGAGGATGTTGTCCGACGGAATGACTTTCGCGAGCAGATCGATGCCGGGCTGGTGATAGACACAGGTGTCAAAGTAAACATTGTTCAGCAGCAGATCCTTCAGAAGGGGACGCTTCATGTCTTGAGCGATACCGCGATAACGGCCCCAGTGGTACGGCACAGCCCCGCCGCCGTGCGGGATAACGAATTTGAGAGTGGGGAAATCTTTGAACAGGTCGCCGGTCAGGAATTGCATGAAGGCCGTGGTGTCGCCATTTATATAGTGCGAACCCGTGGTATGGAAGGCGGGATTGCAGGTGCCGGTGACATGAACCATCGCGGGTACTTCGAGCTCGACCATTTTTTCATAGACGGGGTACCACCAGCGATCGGTGAGCGGGGGTTCCTTCCAGTAGCCGCCCGAAGGATCTGGATTCAAATTGCAACCTACGAAGCCGAGATCCTTGACGCAACGCTCCAGTTCAGGCAGGCAGTTCGTGGGCGACACACCCGGCGATTGCGGAAGCTGACAGACTCCGACGAAGTTTTTCGGGTACAGATTCACAATGCGATGAATCATGTCGTTGCAGATGCACGTCCAGGCCAAGCTCAAGTTCGCGTCTCCGACGTGATGGCCCATCGCAGACGCGCGGGGCGAAAAAATTGTGAGGTCGGTGCCGCGCTCTCTCTGAAGTTTCAGTTGTGCAGGTTCCAGGCGCTCGCGGATCTGATCGTCGCTGATGTTTGGCTGTGCCGGAGCCTGTGATCCATCGGTGAACGCGGAGACCTGCTGCTTGCGAAAATCGATAAAGGCAGGGGGTTCCGACGTGTAGTGCCCGTGACAATCGATAATCATTCCGCTTTCTCCCTTGGGACGCCTGAAAAATCGGTTTCACTGTTACTTTGCGACTCACCACAAGCGCCAGCGATACGCGCGGAGAGTGACGGGCCACGCGCAACGCGATATGCGGAGCTAACGTGCGTTATCAGGATCGGGATTGCGCGCGGTTGACTCTGTAATTTCAGCCAGAGTTTGAACTGCGTGCGGGACTCACCTACCAAACTCCCCGTGCTCGAGAAGATCGCAGCGGCGCGCGAGTTTAGCATTTCAGCAATGACCACGCCAAGACGCGGCGCAACTCGTACATCCTCTATTTAGATATTTATTCAGTTATTTAGATATTTTAGAGAGTCCGGACGTTAACTAACGCGTCGGCAAGTACGCGCCAGGAGAAAGGTTCGTCGGAGCGATACTGGATGCCACACTCGGCCATTTTCTTGACAAGCCAATCTTGGCGTTCGGCTGTGCCTAACGCGGTGAACGGCTCAAGACCCGCGTCGGAGAGCGTTTCAGCCACCTCGCGCATCTCGGCTGCACGGCGCTGGCCATGCTCGGCGACCCGGCTGATCAGATAATCCGGTAGCTTGCCCTTCCATCCCATGCTCGGGTAGGTAGCGTCCAGTGAGGCAAGCACAGCTTCCTCCGCATCGTAGCGGCGCGCCGCGAACATCGCTTCCAGCGCCAGCGCTTCGATTCCCTTAATAACTACGCTGCGACACATCTTGATGGCCGACGCCACACCAATGCGATCGCTGACAGCTTGGGCATCCATGCCCTGTGCTTGCAGCCGCGGAGCGAGCTCAGCGGCGCGCATGCCACCGAGCAGCACGGGAACGCGGAGGCGATTTGGAGGAACAGGCGCCATCACGGCGGCTTCGACGAAGTTTGCTCCAGCCGACTCTATGCGCCGGGCCATTTCCCGTTTGGTTTCGGGGGAGACGGAATTAATGTCGAGATGGATCTGATTGGGGCGGAGCGCTGCGGACGATTCACGGGCCACATCGCGCGCCGACGAGCAAGTCACCGCGGAGATTAGCAACTCGACATCATGGGCGGCGTCGGCGAGGCTCTCACAGGCGCGCACCCCGGCGCTGTCGGCTTTTGCCAGCATCGCGGCGCGGGAGGATTCGGCCCGTAGCAAAATATCAAACATGTTGACGGTAACGCCCGCTTTAGCGAGGTCGGCGCCAAGAATGCCGCCGGCCTCTCCAAAACCGATCAGGGCGATGCCTTCGATGGGTTTTCCGGGCATGACGATTTAACCTCATCCGCGAAGTAAAATCCGATTACGCGAAAAGCTAAGAAAACCCGCTTGTCGTCTAAATATACTTCAGTCCCAGTTTGGCGAGCT
>PLEA01000005.1 GCA_003136335.1 Acidobacteriaceae bacterium
GAGTCTTCGTGACGTTCTCGGCGTGATACGCGTACGACTCAGCCGCCTGCAGCGTGCGGTCGATTGGCACGTCCAATTGCACGTCTTTTATCTCGGCGACGAGAGTTGCGATTCCGCGCAGGGCGTGCTCCATCGCCGAGGCCACTTCCGAATCGAGATCGTCGAAGAAATAAGCACGAGGCACGCCCACGCGCAAAGACTTCGCCCCCTCGCGCAGCGCAGAGACATAATCCGCAACGGGAACATCCGCCGTAGTGATGTCGGCCGCATCGTATCCCGCNNGCCGCCGGTTCGCGAATCGAGCCCGCCGTGTCGGTTCCAATCGCGGCGTAAGCAAGCCCCGCGACCACCGCAGCCGCCGACCCCCCGGACGATCCCCCCGCAATCCGGCCAAGGTTCCACGGATTGTGAACATCGGCAAAGTGGCTGACCAGCGAACTTCCGCCGTAGGCGAACTCATGCAGATTATTCTTCCCGACAACGACCGCACCCGCCTGCCGCAGGCGGCGAACCACTTCCGCATCCCGATCCGGAACGCGGTCCTTATATAGCGCGCTGGCCGCAGTGGTACGAACGCCCGCCGTGTCGATGAGATCCTTGAGCGCCACCGGCACGCCATGCAGCGGTCCGCGCCACTCTCCGCGCAGAATCTCAGATTCCGCCCTTCGCGCCTCAGCCAGGGCAGACTCACCCATGACGGTGATGAACGCGTTGAGCGCGGGGTTCAGCCTCTCGATGCGCCCCAGGCAATCCTGTGTAATCTCAACCGGAGAGACCTTCCGCCGCCGCAAGCGCTGTGAAAGCTCAGAAATAGTTGTGAATGCAGTCATCGTCGGGCCGAGCCCATTGTAAAGGCCGGGCGCGCTTCCCCCTGTGCTCCCTGTGCTCTCTGTGGTTATGATTTTGTTCAAACCCATCCCGCCTCCCGATCATCCAAAAGTCCTATAATCATCGCAGTCGGGGGCCAGAGACAAATGCCAGAGATGACGATCGCGCCCGTTGCAACGCACGGTTTCTTCGTGGATGGCCGGTGGCAAGAAGACGGCGACATCGTCGAGATTCGCGCACCTTACGACGGTAGCGTGATCGCCCGCGTGGTGCAGGGCCGGCATGAGCATGCGGAGGCCGCCATTGCCGCCGCAGTCAAGGCTTTCGGCACCACGCGACGCCTGCCCGCATTTGAGCGCCAACGAGTTCTCCGTCGAATCTCCGCCTCCATACTCGAGCGCAAGGAAGAATTTGCCCGCACCCTCGCGCAAGAGGCCGGAAAGCCCATCAAGGCTGCCCGCACCGAAGTGGAGCGCGCCATTTTTACTTTCAACGTGGCCGCGGAAGAAAGCACCCGCATCTACGGCGAATTTCTTCCCCTCGACTGGCAGGAATTCACTGCTGGCCGCTGGGGCATCGTGCGCCGCTTTCCGCTCGGACCGATCGCCGGCATAACGCCGTTTAATTTTCCCATTAACCTCGTAGCCCACAAAGTCGCCCCCGCAATCGCCGCCGGTTGCTCCATGGTCCTGAAGCCCGCGCCCCAGACGCCGCTCTGCTCGCTGCTTCTCGCCGAGTGCGTGCAACAGGCAGGCTGGCCCGATGGCGGACTCAACGTGCTCCCGCTGTCGAATGAAGATGCCGGACTTCTGGTCACCGATAATCGCATCAAGCTCATCACGTTCACCGGCAGCGTGCCCGTGGGCTGGGACATCAAGCGGCGCGCCGGAAAAAAGAAAGTCGTCCTCGAACTGGGCGGCAACGCGGCCGTCATCGTGCACAGCGACGCCGACCTCGGCTATGCCGCCGAACGCTGCGTCAGCGGGGGCTTCGGCTATGCCGGCCAGACTTGCATTTCGGTGCAGCGCATTCTGGTGGAGCACTCGGTCTATGGAAAATTCACCGATCTCTTCGTCGAGGGCGTAAAGAAGTTGAAGACGGGTGATCCGCTGGATGAGTCGACCGACGTCGGCCCGCTCATCCGCGAGAGCGATGCGATCCGAACTATAACCTGGATCGACGAAGCCGTAAGGGCCGGCGCGCGCCTGCTCTGCGGCGGCGGCCGCAAGAATCTCGTCGTCGAACCCACGGTGCTCACCGGCACCAAACCCGAGATGAAAGTGAACTGCCAGGAAGTCTTCGGTCCCGTGGTGACGGTTGAGCCCTACAAAGATTTCGATCAGGCCCTGCGCCAAGTCAACAACTCAGCATATGGCATGCAGGCCGGCGTGTTCACTCGCGACGCCAAGTTGATGTTCCAGGCCTACGAAGAACTGGAAGTCGGCAGCGTGATCGCCGGAGATGTTCCTTCGTTCCGCATCGATCAAATGCCCTACGGCGGCGTCAAAGATTCCGGCCTGGGCCGCGAAGGCCTGCGCTATGCCATCGAAGAGATGACCGAGCCCAAACTCATGGTCATGAATCTGCGTTAGCACGGGACAAGAGAGAGTCCAGAAGGTTTTGTCCGTACGATCGCGCACCCAACCCAACATTTTTTTGAGACGTTCAATTGGGAACTTTTTCTTTTGCGGAAACCCAATAAACCGCGACAAACTCCGGCGAACTATTTATAATTCCTGGTTTCGCAAACGACTCAGAAAACTCGTGGATGGTTTTCTTTTCGCCGTACCGAATCAGTGATCAACCGATAGCGGACGATCCGCCGGGTCTCTTAAGCAGGTCTCATAAGGGAATGTCGCAGATCTTTCATCGCAGTACGAATACTTTGTCTCGCGCCACCATCTTTGGCGCGGTCTTTGTAGTTGCAGCACTCGGCTGGATGGCGATGGAGATTCAGCGTTCGCCCTATGTTACCTACGCTGGCGTGCGCAAACCGCAGCCCGTCCCGTTCAGCCATCAGCACCACGTTACCGGCCTCGGCATTGACTGCCGCTATTGCCACACCTCGGTTGAGACTTCAAGTTTTGCCGGCATTCCTCCGACCAAGACGTGCATGAACTGCCACTCCCAGATCTGGACCAACGCCAACTTGCTCGAGCCGGTGCGCGCCAGCTACAAGTCCGGCGAGTCGCTCCAGTGGACGCGCGTGAACCAACTCCCCGACTTCGTCTATTTCAATCACAGCATTCATATCAATAAGGGCGTCGGCTGCAACACCTGCCATGGTCCGGTGGACCT
This sequence comes from Acidobacteriaceae bacterium, assembly GCA_003136335.1. Next base: position 3,127 of record PLEA01000005.1, read on the forward strand.
GATGCCGCTGATGTATCAGCAGGAGTCGTTGCAAATGGAGTGGTGCCTGGGCTGCCATCGCGCCCCAGAGAACCACCTGCGTCCGCGTGACCAAGTGTTCAACATGCGCTACCAGCCGCCGACCGGAGCGACCCCGGTGGTGGTCGACGGCCACAGCTACACGGATCAGGTCGAGTTAGGCACGGCCCTGATCAAAAAATACAACGTACGCAACGTGAAAGACATTACGAATTGCAGCACCTGTCATCGGTAAAGTTAAGAAAGAATGAAGTCAGCCGCGAAGCGGCGAAAGAGTGCAGCCCACGGCGCAAGCTGTGGGTAGAAAGCGAATCTGAAAGAGCCCCGAAGGGGCGGCATGTGAAAGCCCGGCACGGCAGTGCCGGGAGAGATTGAGAGCGCCGATTGAGTCCCGCAGGGACGGCACGGTTCTCGCGTCGCAAAGTTCGGTGACTAAAACCCTAGTCGGCAATAAAAATGGACGAGAAAAACAAACCCAAGCGCGAAGATGTCTGCCCCAGCCAAAAAGGCAAACTGGACTTGAATTCCGTCCGCGCGCGCATCGACCAGGCCACGGCGCACGATGCCGCCGAAAAAACGGGCCCCGAATACTGGCGCAGCCTGGAAGAACTCGCCGGCAGCGACGACTTCCAGCAAGCCCTGCACCGCGAATTTCCCAAAGGCGCGTCCGAATGGGTCGATTCCGTCTCGCGCCGCGGTTTCCTGAAGGTGATGGGCGCATCCCTGGGTCTGGCCGGAATGACCGGATGCGTGCGTCTGCCACTGGAGCCGATCGTTCCTTATGTGCGCCAGCCCGAAAATGTTATTCCCGGCCGCCCCATGTATTACGCTACGGCGATGACGCTGGGCGGATACGCCAACCCGCTCCTCGTCGAGAGCCATCTCGGCCGTCCGACAAAAATTGAAGGCAACGATCAGCACCCGGCCTCGATGGGCGGCACGGATATTTTTGCGCAAGCCTCGATTCTCGGCTTGTACGATCCGGACCGCTCGCAAAGTGTGATGTCGATGGGCGACCAGCGCTCGTGGCAGGCGTTCCTCAGCGCGATCCGCGGGCCGCTCAGCGCGCAGAAAGCGCTGCAGGGCGCGGGCATTCGCATTTTGACGCCGACTATTTCTTCGCCCACGCTCGCCGATCAACTGCGCAATTTCCTGAAGATTTATCCGCAGGCCAAGTGGCATGTGTACGAGCCTGTCAATCGCGACAACGTGCTCGAAGGCGCGAAGCTGGCCTTCGGCCAGCCAGTCGAGACACGATACGATTTCTCAAAGGCCGACGTGATCGTTTCTCTAGACGCCGATTTCCTCTACGCGGGATTCCCCGGCAACGTGCGCTACATCCGCGATTTCGCCAAGCGCCGCAATCCGGATGCGCCGATGAATCGGCTGTACGTCATCGAGAGCACGCCGACGACGACGGGATCGAAGGCGGATCATCGCTTTCCGGTGAGAGCGGGCGAGGTTGAGATTTTAGCTAGTACGTTGATATCGATTTTGTGGATTAACGAGCTTATCCCTGTAGCAGGAATCGGCCCTGGAGCGGCGAAAGGTGCCGAATACGGGGCTCTGGTCTCGGCTGCTGCGAAGGACCTGCAGAGTCATCGCGGAACAAGCGTCGTCCTTGTTGGCGACCACCAGCCCCCTGCCCTTCATGCTCTGGCCCACGCGATGAACGCGAAGCTGGGCAACCTCGGTAAGACCGTTTTCTACACCGACCCGGTCGATGCAAACCCGGTCAACCAGATCGAATCCATCAAGGAACTCGTCGCCGACATGCGCGGCGGCAAAGTCGACCTGCTCGTCAATCTCGGCGGTAATCCGGCTTACGATGCGCCCGCCGATCTAAACTTCGCTGACGCCATGACGAACAGCAAAGTTCCTCTCCGCGTGCATCACGGCCTCTATCAGAACGAGACAGCCGAGCTTTGCCAGTGGCACATAAATCAGGCACATGAACTCGAAGCTTGGGGCGATACCCGTGCCCACGAGGGAACGGCCAGCATCATTCAGCCCCTGATCGCGCCGCTCTACAACGGTAAGAGCGCGATCGAATTCGTCGCGCTCCTTTCCGGCCAGGCTGACGCCAACGGCTACGATCTCGTGCGCGCCTACTGGCAAAAGCAACACACAGGTGCGGACTTCGAGCAGTTCTGGCGAAAGTCATTGCACGACGGCTGGATCGAAGGCACGACACTCGCGCCGAAGACTCTGAGTGCGAAGTCAGGAGCTATGACCTCTGAGGCGAGTTCGGCCGACGACAAATCCGTCGAGCTCAACATCCGCCGCGACCCCACCATCTACGATGGCCAATTTTCCAACAACGGCTGGCTGCAGGAATTGCCCAAGCCGATGACCAAGCTCACCTGGGACAACGCTGTGCTCATCGGTCCCAAGATGGCGGAGCGGTTGCAGATCAAGACCGAAGATGTCGTCGAGCTTGAGCTGAACGGAAAGAAAGTAACCGGTCCCGTCTGGATTCAAGCCGGCCATCCCGATAACTCCGTCACCATATTCCTCGGCTACGGGCGCAAGCGCGCCGGCCGCGTCGGCACCGCCCAAGGTTTCGACGCCTACGCGCTACGCACCACCGCCGCTCCCTGGATCGCCACCGGCGTGCAAATCCGCAAGACCGGCGACACCTACCCGCTTGCCTCCACCCAAGGTATGCAGAGCATGGACACGCCGGACGGCGGCCATCGTCCGCTGGTCCGCGAAACCACGCTTGAGGAATATCGCAAAGAGCCCAACTTCGCGAAGGAAGAAGAGCCGCCGCCGGAGCTCACGCTCTACAAGCCCTATCCCTACAAAGAAGAAGACTACTCGTGGGGCATGACGATCGATCTGAACTCCTGCGTAGGCTGCAACAACTGCATGCTGGCCTGCCAGTCGGAGAACAACATTGCCGTCGTCGGCAAGGAGCAGACTAAACTCGGCCGCCACATGCACTGGATCCGCGTCGACGCCTACTATCAGGGCGACCGCGACAATCCCCGGGCGTTTTTCCAGCCCGTACCCTGCATGCAGTGCGAGAACGCGCCGTGCGAAGTGGTTTGCCCCGTCGGCGCCACCAATCACACCACGGAAGGCCTGAACGACATGGTCTATAACCGCTGCGTTGGCACGCGCTATTGCTCGAACAACTGTCCTTATAAAGTGCGGCGCTTCAACTTCCTGCTGTTCCAGGACTGGGAGACGCCGCAATACAAGATGATGCGCAATCCCGACGTCAGCGTGCGCAGCCGAGGCGTCATGGAAAAGTGCACCTACTGCGTGCAGCGCATCAGCGAGCGCCGCATCGACGCCGAGCGCGAAGACCGGAAAATCAACGATAACGAACTGGTGACGGCCTGCCAGCAGTCGTGTCCGGCAGGCGCCATCATCTTCGGCAACATCAATGACCCGAACAGCAAGGTTTCGAGTTTGAAAGCGCAAGCGCGCAACTACAGCCTGCTGGGCGAACTAAACACTCGCCCGCGGACCACGTATCTCGCGGAAGTTCGCAACCCGAACCCTGAACTGAAAGAGTAACGGGCGCGTCGTCGCGAGATTTGTTTTGGGAATGACAGTTTTGAAAGGCCGCGCGTTTTGGAAGGCCGGTTAGTCGGCTAATTAGCCCACTAACGAAGGCCGGATTTTGAAAGGGCGCGGCTTCAGTCGCGCCGTTAAGAGTCGATTCGAGTTTGGGCTTTAGCCCTGAGGAAGCAGCAAGCACGCATGGACGAGCAATACAAAATAACGGTCGACGCCGACCGGGCTCCCGTAATCGAGCCGGGCTACACCTTCGGCACGGTCACGGAAAAAATCAGCGCGATCGTGCTGACCCGTCCCGCTTCGAACGGATGGTTCCTCGGCTTCGGCATTGCCTTCATGCTGACGATGATGATGCTCTACGCCATCGGATACCTGGTCCTGAAAGGCGTCGGCATCTGGGGCGTGACCATCCCTATCGGATGGGGCTTCGCCATCGTCAACTTCGTGTGGTGGATCGGCATCGGTCACGCCGGCACTTTGATTTCCGCCATCCTATTGCTGTTGCGCCAGTCGTGGCGCAATTCGATCAACCGTTTCGCGGAAGCCATGACTCTTTTCGCCGTCGCCGCCGCCGGCATCTTCCCCGCGATTCACGTCGGCCGCCCCTGGCTGGCCTACTGGCTGTTCCCATATCCCAGCACCATGGGAGTGTGGCCGCAGTTCCGCAGCCCGCTCATCTGGGACGTTTTCGCCGTTTCCACTTACGCCACAATTTCGGCGTTGTTCTGGTTTATGGGCCTGATCCCGGACTTCGCGACCCTCCGCGACCGCTCCGACCATCGGGCGCTCAAAATTGTTTACGGCATGCTCTCGATGGGATGGCGCGGATCGGCGCGCCACTGGCATCGCTACGAGACCGCCTACCTGCTGCTGGCGGGTTTAGCGACGCCGCTCGTGCTCTCGGTTCACACCGTCGTGAGCTTCGATTTCGCCGTCGGTATCGTTCCGGGATGGCACACCACCATCTTCCCGCCTTACTTCGTCGCCGGCGCTATCTATTCCGGATTCGCCATGGTGTTGATGCTCGCCATTCCCATTCGCAAGATCTACGGCCTGGAAGATTTCATCACGGAACGCCACCTGCAAAATTCCGCCAAGGTCATGCTGGCGACGGGCCTGATTGTCGCCTACGGCTACGGTATCGAAGCGTTCATGGGCTGGTACAGCGGCGATCGCTATGACGCGTTTACCTTGTGGAATCGTTTGCACGGTCCCTATGCTATTCCTTACTGGATGCTGCTGCTCTGCAACATCTTTATCCCGCAAGTGCTGTGGATTCGTAAGCTGCGCGCCAGTCCGGTTGCTCTGTTCTTCATCTCCGGCGTCATTCTCGTCGGCATGTGGCTGGAACGTTTCATTATCGTGGTTGTCAGCCTGCAGCGCGATTTCCTGACTTCCTCGTGGGGCATGTACTACCCCACGCGCTGGGACTGGATGACTTATATCGGCACCATCGGTATGTTCCTGGCCGCCATGTTCCTGTTCCTGCGCTTGCTACCGGCGATTTCGATTTTTGAGATGCGCACCCTTCTGCCGGAAGCGGAGGTAAAGGAATAACGCCATGAAGCGCGATCCCATCTACGGCATCATGGCGGAGTTCGACTC
>PLEA01000083.1 GCA_003136335.1 Acidobacteriaceae bacterium
GCGAAGAACCCGACCAGCAGGACCTTTCGGACCAGCGAGGCGAGCACATTCTGGTTCTCGTCGATCGCCCAAAGGACGGCCGTCACCACGATGCTGATGACGACCAGGCTGGCCAGCGTCGCGCTGACATCGCCCTGGATGAGGCCGAAGCCAGCATCCACCTGGCCCCTGAACTTGGTGAGGAAGTCGTCCAACGCATTCGGATCGGCGGTCGCCATGGCGAGGTCCTGTCGCGGGTGGGGCTTTAGAGGGCGCCGGGGTTGGCCACGCGGCTCTTGGGCTGCTTGATCGCCCAGAACCGGCGTTGCTCGATGTCGGCCGCGGCGGCCGTCGCGTTGATGCAGTTCTGCGTCTCGACAGGCTCCGGCGAGCCGTTCTGGCAGCCGGCCATCGCCGCCGTCCGCTCGTCCGGATGGGCGAGGTACCAGGCCGTCTCGTGGGCGGGCTTGGGCGCGCACGCGGCTATCGCCGCGAGACCGCCGGCGGCGATGATGAGCCGGAAGCCTCGCATCAGAGGGCGTCTGGGTTCGAGACGCGGCTCGCCGGCGTTTGCAGGTTCCAGTAGCGCTGGCTCTCCGCCGCGCCGGCGGCCTGCGCCGCCTGGGCCTGGGCCGCAGCGGTCTGGGACGCTCGCGCCTGAGTGATCAGAAGGTTCTGCAGCTGGGTGAGCTGGGTGCTCAAGGCCGCCAGGAGCTGGTTGGTCGCCTGGATCGCCGCGGTCTGGCCCGCCGCGCCTTGGGATGCCGCCACCGCGCCCTTCACCGCGTTCGCCGTCGCCGGCTGAGCCTGGACGATCTGGCTTTGCGTCGCCATGGCTTCGGCAAGCGTCTGGCGGCTGGTCGTCTGCCAGTTGGCGAGGGCCTGGGCGATCTGGGTGAAGCTCATCCCCTGCATGCTGGTCGGGTAGAGCTGCTGATACTGCTGGGCGACGTTCTGGCTGTTGTAGCCGATGCCCTGGGCCTGCTGGAGCAGCTGGGTCGCCTGCGAGGTGATCGACTGGAGCGGGCCGGTGACGTCGGGACCCAGCTTCTGCAGCATGGCCGCCTCGTTGGTCAGCTGCGCCTGAAGCTGCTGGATCTGCTGCAGCTGCTACATGCGCAGGGGTACGACTGGCTTACGGAGTACGCAAACTTCCCGTACCAGGAGCGCATAACGGCAGAGCGAATTAAGCTGCTGGAGGGTGGGGGGCTCAAGGATCTCGCGCTGGCGACGCACGGAGTGAACAATGGGCAGGCCGTTAAGGCTGGGCCCGTCTGGTCGCTGGTCTCCGGCTCGGAGGCCGACCGGAGGGGCGGGATGCGGATGATCGCGGAACTCGACAAGTACCACGGGCTGCCGAATGGAATGTTCTCATGCGACGAACACCTCGCGGGGCCGAACCCGTCGCAGGGCTCAGAGCTATGCACGGTGGTAGAGTACATGTTCTCGTTGGAGCAGTCGCTTGGCATTCTGGGCGACCCCGCACTCGGCGACCGTATCGAGCGGCTCGCGTTCAATGCACTGCCTGGGGCATTGACGGACGACATGTGGGCGCACCAGTACGATCAGGAGCCGAATCAGGTAGAGTGCAGCTTGCACCGGGAGCCTTGGACGACCAATGGTCCCGAGTCGAACCTATTTGGACTGGAGCCGAACTTTGGCTGCTGCACGGCGAACTTCCACCAGGGATGGCCGAAGTTTGCGGCGAGCCTGCTGATGCTGTCGCAGGATGATGGTGTGGTGGCGGCTGCGTATGCGCCCTGCGAGGCGCGTACGATCGTTCGCGATACCCCGGTGCACGTGGTGGAAGAAACTAGTTATCCCTTCCGCGGCATGGTCCGCATGAAGGTCAATCCAGCGTCGCCTCTGGCGTTTCCGCTGCTGCTGCGCATCCCGGCATGGGCAGCGGGGACGAGCATCAAGATCAACAGCGAAGCGCAGCCCGTGCCTTTGCCAGGCACCTTTGCGCGCATCGAGAGAACGTGGAAGGCAGGCGATCGCGTGGATGTCGAGTTCCCGCTTGAGCCGCGCGTGTCCCAGTGGTTTCATGATTCGGTTGCCGTGGAGCGCGGGGCGCTGGTCTTCTCCTATGGGATCGGCGAAGACTGGTTGAAGCTGAGGGATCGAGGCATGACAGCCGACTGGCAAGTATATCCCACGACACAGTGGAACTATGCTCTGGCGCTGGATGCTGCGTCGCCATCGCATGACGTCAGGGCGATGGACACTGAGGTAAGCGATCGTCCCTTCAGCGCGAAAGGTGCACCCGTGAAACTCCATGTGAAGGGACGTAAGCTACCGGGGTGGCAGGCCGAAAACGGAGTCGCCGATCCTGTTCCACAGAGCCCCGTGACCAGCGACCAACCTGAAGAGACGATTGCGTTGATCCCGTATGCCGCGGCGAAGCTGCGCATTACGGCCTTTCCTAGTCTGAAGACTTAAGAATATCCGTTGATTTGCATGCTGACAGACGGGCCGCAAGTATCGCGCGACAGGCCGCTACCAGTCGAGCTTCTCGGGCAGAAACTCTCCGAACAGACCGTCGTAGTAGGGCTTCAGCTCCTGAAGGTTGGGCTTGCCATGTCCCTTCGAGTATAGATCGTAGGGGTTGAACCTCTTCACCCACTCCAGCATGGCTGCATCCTTGTCATTCATCAGGTGCTTATACGCGGCATGCCGGTGCCACGCATAGAAGGAGTGGAAGCGCAGCATATAAAGCGCCTCGTCCGGCAGATAGGGTTTCATCACCTCGGCAATGTACCCGTCGTGGCCGAAGGACATATGCACGTTCTCCAGTCCGCAGTTGGGCTCATAGATGCCGAACCTGGTCTGATACTCGGTCACGTTTCGATCCGGGTTATTGCGGAAGTACTCCGGAAAGACGATCTGATCCGACCATGCACAACCCACTGGGAAGGTGTCGCCCACCACGCCCCACTGCGGCTCGCCATACAAGCAGAGGCACTTGCCCAGGTCGTGTATGAAACCTACTAGCACCATCCAGCGCGGTTGGCCGTCGCGGCGCATCGACTCAGAGGTCTGCAGCAGATGCTCGATCTGCGTTAGGTCGGTATCCGGATCGCTGTCATCGACAAGCGTATTCAGAAACTCCGCCGCCTCCCAAACGGTCTTCTTGCCCTTCTTGAGGTCGAAATACTCCTTCTCCTTGCGAAGTACATAGTCCACCGTCTGGTGCTCATGGTTCAGGCGGTAGAAGTCGGCCACACTGGGGTTTGCCTGGGCGTCATATTGCCGAAACTCGATCTCGGGCTTGCCTTCCTGATAGCGGCGTTCAAGGAACTCATCCAATTGATCCAGATCCTCTAGAGGCTGTGCCGAAACCGGTGTGGTCCTTTTCATAGATTCTTCCTTCCGCCGAATTAGGCTGTACATACCCGCTTACGTTACCTTACTGTAGAGTGCTATCGCAAGCCTAGACTTCGGCCTGAAATTCAATAAATCCATTCGCGTAGGGTCGTGTTGGAGCTGCGTCCTAGGCCTTCCGCATCACCCGCCAAGCGTGTTCAAATCGACCAACCGAATTGAGGAGCGCTGACAAAGCATGATAAAAGTGTACAATTGCCGCGTCCTTGAAGCCAAGAGAGGAGGAAAAATCCGTGGGCAATGACGACCCTACTTGGTCTAAACCATGAATAAGAGGACCTTTATCAAGCTCTTCGGTGCGGTGATTGCAAGCCCTGTGATCTCGCCTCTGCTGACTTGGGCGTCCAACAACAAACTGAAAAACTGGGCGGGCAATCTCGAATACAGCACTGACCGCTTATACTCCGCCAACTCGCTTGTGCAGGTGCGAGGTTATGTTAAGAAACAAAACAAACTCAAGGTACTGGGCACACGCCACTGCTTCAACAACATAGCAGATAGCACGCATAGCCTCCTGTCCCTGAAGTCGATGGACCAGGTGGTTGCATTGGATTCGGAGGCGCACGCCGTAACCGTCGATGCAGGCATGACCTATGGGCAACTCTGTCCCTACTTACATGGTAAGGGCTTTGCGTTACACAACCTGGCCTCGTTGCCCCATATTTCTATAGCCGGGGCGTGCAGCACCGCAACGCATGGTTCGGGCGAAAGGAATGGTAATCTCGCGACGGCGGTCTCAGCACTTGAAATCGTCACGGCGGCCGGCGAGGTGGTTAAGGTGTCCCGCCAGCAAGACGGCGAAGCGTTTCGGGGAGCCGTTGTTGGGCTTGGTTCGCTTGGTGTCATCACAAAGGTCACACTCGATATTCAGCCAACCTACATGATGCGGCAGTACGTGTATCAAAACCTACCGCTCCCTGCAGTAAAAGACCACTTTGACACGATCGAATCCAGTGCGTACAGCGTCAGCCTTTTTACCGACTGGCAAAACCAGCGTATGAACGAAGTTTGGATCAAAAGCCGCGATGAAAAAGGGCAAGCTTTTGACGCAACNNTTCACGCCGAGCGCTGGTAAGGAGTTGCAATCGGAGTACTTCGTGCCCCGTCAGCATGCAGTCGAAGCAATTCTGGCGGTTGAACGACTGCGCGACCAGGTCAGTCCGCACTTAATGATTTCGGAAATCCGCACGATTGCAGCCGATAATTTATGGTTGAGTCCATGTTACGAACAACCCTGTGTAAGCATTCACTTTACCTGGAAACAGGACTGGCCAGCGGTCAGGACGCTGTTGCCCGTGATTGAAAAAGAATTAGCTCCATTTAACGCCCGGCCGCACTGGGGAAAACTGTTTACCACGACGCCGACGGAGCTGAAATCTATTTATAAGAAGTTGCCCGACTTTATTCAATTGAGCAACAGGTACGACCCGCAGCGAAAATTCCGCAATCAGTTCCTGGACACGAACATTTTCAGCTAATGTTCGTTTCGCATTGAGACGAACAAAGCTGAGTATGATTTCGGACGAAGTGATTGGTCCCCTCTTTTCTGTAACGGTTCCAGAGTTCGTTTCCAGAATTTATTGAGCAAGTCAGATCGCGGCTAAGCCGCGATCTGACTTGCAAACTCGTTGGGAGTCCACCTTGGCTTGCTTCAGCACCGCCACGATCTGTTCCACAGAAAAAACGTTTCCTCTTCACCGCAAACCTCCCCTTCCTTAGGTAGTAGATTCTGCCGGAAACTACCTATCAATGTGTGTCAGAAATTGGGGAACCGATACCAACAGATCGCCTCAATCCTCTATTCCGCAATCGTTGCTAGAATAGATGTGCCCCCCCGAGATTCATCGTGAACTCGCATGAACATTAAAGAGGTAGCCAAGAGAGCGAAAGTCTCTACCGCAACCGTCTCTCGCACCATCAACAATTCGGAGAAGGTGAAGCCGGGAACTGCAGCCCGGGTGCGCAAAGCTATCGAAGAACTGAATTTTTATCCCAACACCCATGCTCGCACCCTGGTGTCGGGACGTAGCCGCATGCTGGGCCTGATCATTTCGGATATCACGAACCCTTTTTTCCCCGAACTAGTGAAGATCTTTGAAGACCAAGCGGTGCAGCGCGGTCAGGACGTCATCATTGGAAACACGGATTATAACCCCAAGCGAATGGCGGGTTGCATACGGCGCATGGTGGAGCGCAAGGTGGACGGTGTAGCCATCATGACCTCCGAATCCGATCCCGGCCTGATGACGGAGCTGACGAGAAGAAATATTCCGACCGTTTTCATGGACACCGGCAAGCGTGGCCCTCATAGCGCGAACATTCGCATTGACTATGCCCAGGGCATTCATGAGGCGATGCAACATCTTTTTTCCTTGAACCATCGACGCATCGCATTCATCACGGGTCCAATGAACCTGGAGTCAGTCCGCATACGGCGCGCCGCGTATCTCTCCGGGCTCAAATCGCGCGGACTTTCCGGTCGAGCCGTGATCGAAAAAGGCGACCATCGCATCGAAGGCGGTGCGATGGCCATGAGGAATTTGTTGAAGTTGCCGCAGCCCCCCACCGCCGTCATTACCTCGAACGACCTTACCGCGATTGGAGCCCTGGGCGCGATTCACGACGCGGGACTTAGAGTTCCCGACGACATATCGCTGATCGGTTTTGACGATATTTCTTTCGCACATTTGACCCAACCTCCGCTGACGACCGTGATCCTGTCCCGCACCCAGCTTGCGGTCACGGCTTTTGCAGCCCTGGAGGCGCTCATCCGGAAAGAAGACGGATCCCATGCCGACTACACCATTCCGACTCATCTTGTGATGCGGAGGTCGACGCGAGCCATCTGAGGATGATCGACGGGTCCTTCTCGCTCTTTGCGAAGTCCTTAGCAACCAAGTCAACGCAATGGGCGCGAAGAACGCCCTGACCCACCATCAGAAACTACCAACTACACCGCAGCTGCTCCATTTGCAGCTGAACAGACATACACATCTGGCTTGATTCCTATGGCCGATTGATATCGGTCCGCGATTTCTTCGGCGAACTTTTGTGCCTCGGCGGCCTTCACCAGGTTCACCGTGCATCCACCGAACCCGCCCCCCGTCATGCGCCCGCCACAGTACCCCGCCAGAGACTCGGCAATTTCGGCCATGACGTCGAGTTCCCGGCAACTGACTTCGAAGAGATCGCGAAGACTGCGATGCGATTCGCGCATCAGGCTACCGAACCGTTTGACGTCGCCGTCGGTCATGTATTTGGCGCCGGCCAGCACCCGCTGGTTCTCGGACACAACGTGCAGGCAGCGCTTATAGATGGTTTGGGGAATCCCGTCAACATGCTGTTCCAGTTGCTCGAGAGAAATGTCTCGCAGAGCGCGGATACTTGGATACCACTGGGTCAAGATTTTGACTCCCTCGTCGCACTCTTCACGCCTGTGGTTATAGGCGCCGCTGGCGTGCGCATGCTTTACCATCGTGTTGCAGATCACTAATCGCAGGTTATCGGGAATAGGAAGCAGCTTGAACTGGAGCGAGCGGCAGTCGAGCAGTAAGGCGTGCCCTGCTTTTCCCAGGCAGCAGACAAATTGGTCCATAATGCCGACTCGTGCGCCGACGAAGAGGTTCTCGGCCCTTTGGCACAGTTTTGCCACCTCCGGCAGCGGAAGGTGCGCCCCGTTGACGCTCATCAGGGCGAGAGCGCTGGCTACTTCGATGGCCGCGGAAGAACTGAGCCCGGCGCCGATCGGCACTTCACCCCCAACCAGCAAGCTCGCGCCCGGTGAGGGATGCCCGATCTCCTGAAGCATTACCGCCGTGCCCACAACGTAGTCGCACCAGACGCCTCTACTCCGGCTCGGTAATTCATCCAGGTCGAATTCAAACTGTTCCGAAAAGTCCTCTGAGCGAATTACCAGTTTCCGGTCCTGGCGGGGAGAGATTGCGACGCAGGTGTAAAAACCGATGGCACAGGGCATCACAAAGCCCTCGTTGTAGTCGGTGTGTTCTCCCAGCAAGTTGACCCGGCCCGGTGCGCGAAAGATCCGGGGCGGCGACCCAAACAAGTCCTCAAAATGACGAGCTAATTCTGCGGACGTCATCCCATAATCCCCAAACAAAACTTGGTTTCAATGCGAGTGCCGGCGTGAGAAAGATTTAAGCGCGTGAAATAATACATATGTAAGCGATTACAGTCCCCCACAATAGGCCGGGAATGGCTCCCTGTCAAATTACACGTCTTAGCGTCTTTCCTGAAGATCACGTTCGGCCTCTCGCTGAAATGAGGTCTCTCTCTTGGAGTCTTTGTCTATAACCACAGCTGCGGTATAGAGTTCCTTGATTACAGTTTGCGCTGAAGTTTTCGTTTTAGATTTTGCCCTGGAGGACGATTTTTGCATGAAGCGACAACTAGCCGTTCTGATGTGCTTTTTTCCCTCGTTGCCGTCCGGGGCTTCGGGTCCACGGATCCTGCCAACTTCATGGAACTGCAGAGTGGCTGGCGGATGAGTCCCGCTGAGAATGTTTCTGTTGATGACGGACTGGTCTCACTCAAAACCGCTCAATGCATTATGAAAGAGCGCCCCCGCTTCAGAAGGTCGAAGCTGGATGTGGCGCCGCCTCCGCTGCGCTGTGCAGGGGCTTCGCTCCGCTGCGGCGGCGCTAGGGGATGGAGCAGGAGTGGTGTGTCCGGCGAAAACTGCAGCAGGGTCTAGGCAAATTGGCTGGAGAATGGCATTTTATCTTGGGGGAAAGATAAGCGTTGGCACGAATGAGCCTTCCCCCAAGGAGGCAACTCCAATGAGTCACGACGTCAAATATA
>PLEA01000048.1 GCA_003136335.1 Acidobacteriaceae bacterium
CGGCTCGAATACTACGGTTCGGTTGGTCCAGTGAAGGGATTCGATGCAGTGTCACAACAACAGCGTCAGATTTTCCCCGCGATTGATTTGAATATCGCTCCACAATGGGAGATCAATGTCGGCCTCGGCGTGGGCCTCACGGGCGGGACCGACCACCTGATTGCCAAGATGATTCTGGGGTATCGCTTTAATTTCTGATAAAGAACAGGAGCGCACAAGTGATAAAGGGTATCGTGATCGGTTTCATTCTGGCCATTGCGATTTCAGTGAGTTGTGTTTTCATCTATTTTTCTGCTGGCTTGGCGCCAGTCGCAACGGCCGATCCCCCTATGCCGTTTGAGAAGAAGTTCGCGAATATGGCCTTGGACGCGCATATTGAGAAGCAACACATTCCTCGATCTTCTGTGCCCGCGGACGAACCTAACTTTCTTGCCGGTGCAAGCTTATACAAACAGCACTGCGCCTCTTGCCACGGACTCCCAGCGCAGCCACCCGTTGACTATGCGACAACGATGTTTCCGAAGCCGCCACAATTGTTCCGTGGTAAGGGTGTGAGCGACGATCCGGCATCGGAGACCTACTGGAAGGCAGCAAACGGAATCCGTCTCTCGGGGATGCCCTCCTTCAAGACCAAGCTAACCGACACCCAGCTATGGCAGGTTAGCGAACTGCTCGCACACGCGAATGAAATTCCTGAATCGGTGAAGCGGGTGCTTGTTCCGGATTCGCCAACGTCAGCGTCGACACCTGCACAGCCGTCGAACTAGGCTAGCCCTAGGAACAGCATGGAACGTAGAACTTTTTGGCTCTGATGGGAACCACAGCCTTCGCTGAGTTGGCGCGGCATATGGGTTTCCAAACTGCTCCGGGCGACGACTAACGCGGAGACTTCGCGCACCGCGTTCCCCACACCCAATTGGCAGTTTCGTTGGCTGCACGTCGCTGGATGCTGAAATGCCGCCGGGGTGCGCCGCTTCGTCTCGTGCTGCCATTCTCGGATAGTCGGAGACAGAAAGCCGAGTCCCAGCGGTCTGTGTCAAGGCCGGACAACGTCCGCCGCGGAGCGGTCGCAGAGCCTTGACAGAGCCTTGACACAGACGGCGCCTCGGCTACACTTGCGCCAAAACTTAGCCCACTTGCTCTTGTAGGTGGTCACGTTGCCTTGCCATGAAGAACCGCAGGACAAGGCCCTAACCCGCGCCGGAGGATAGGATCGACGCCCTGTCATTCGTAGGTTGTGATCGGTGGCCTGACGAATTGTGCGGTGTCTTTGTTCTTTTCCCACCACTCTTGCCATTGTTTCTTCTGGCCTTCGATTGGGTCAGCAAAATGAGGAGGGTATTCGATCATTGTCGCGAGAGTGGAAACGATAAAATTGTCTTTTCCTCGTTCGTATTCCGCCAAATCCTTGGGTGTTATCCTGGTTCGAAACTCGCCAAGAAAGGTGGGGCTGTCGAAAGCATTCACCAGGATCGCCACGGCCTCCTTCCCGCCAACCAATTGAAGCGCCCCAATCCACTGCGACTGACCATTGTCCAGCTTCTGGGCAATCGCTTTTAGGGCTTGCTCGTCTCCGAGTTTCACCAATCCGAGCATAGCGCGGTCGTGAATGGTTTCTAGCGTGAAAGATGGTTAACCAACGTCTTCCAGGATTCTTAAGATATCAACGACATGCGGCCCTCCTGTATTAGCCAAATCGTATATCGCGTTGGGGAAGCCCCACTCAACTTTACGTGCAAGACATTTTAGATATGGATCCTGGAAGTCACCGGAAATCGATAGTGTGACGGCTTTCCCTTTGCTTCGTTCCCACCACGCCAACCATTTCTCGGAGGAAAGCGCGAAGGCCCCGGCCCCGTTCCGTGCGATTGGGCCAATTCCGAGACGTTTCCCTATGAGTTCTGTTATGTCAGAACGCAAATCGTAGCTGTAATCGCCGAAGTCCCTATAAAGAGAGTCGTCATGCAGGTGCGTGGAGAGATACGTCATCAGAACTGAAACGGCTTGATCGTTGCCAACACGAACGAGCTTGCGGACTGCAGCGGAAGGGTATTTGGTCTCATTGAGTTCCCGTTCGAGATTCCCGAACTCATCCCGACCTCGCCAAAACCCTCCGCTACGAATAAGCCGGGGCCTGCCTCCCGCTCCGGATTGCAGCTCCAACACGCGTCCTTGCTGGCCTTCCCCTGCTTCTTTGCTGCTATATTCGCTTCTCCGGTTTTCCGGGCCAGATTTCGTGATGGAAACCGGCGCGGGAGGGATGAGGCGATGCTCGTTCGCGGATTTGCAATTTACGGACTAAACCTGGCTTTGCTGGCTAGCTTGGGTGTGACCCTCGGGGCGCAAACCGCCCCAGCGCCGACCGCCTACACCGTCACGGAAACCAACTCCATGGCCGGTCCGGTAACCGACAAGAAGATTTACCGGTCGGGGTCGAACGTCGTCGTCGACGAGCGCACCCCCGCTCCCGTCGCGGGCGGTTTCACGAACGAACACACCTTCTACGACCTCCAGAAAATGCAGAAGTACACCTGGGATCCCGTCAACAAGGCCACCGCCTGCGTCAAGGCCGCCTTCACCGGCGACTGGGGCGATCCCTTTACGGGCGCCGGCGCATTGGCCAGTAAGGGCGTCAAGCAGGTGGGCACGGAAACCCTCCACGGATTTACCACCAAGGTCTATCAAACCGACCCCACTCCCAACGGCAACATGAAGGTATGGGTCGATACCAAGATTCACATGATTGTGAAGGGCGTGTTCACCCCACCCGGCGCCCCGCCCATGACCATGACCGAGGTGACGTCTGTCAGCCTGACCCCGCCGCCGGATTCTGAATTCGCCATCCCGGCAAATTGTCACACTATGGCCGAGCTGGCCGCCACTCCCGTGCGCACGCCTGGCGAGTCGGAGGAGATAGCCGCGTTGACTGGAGACAATGGCGACAATTATGTGAACGGGATCTATGGCGAAGGCGGGGCCACAAGAAACTCCTGCAGCATGGTCGTCCGGGTGGTTCGCGCGGGCACCATGGCGCCCATCACCAGCGGGTTCCAGGTCGCGGTCGACCTCGACGTGCTCACCGAGCCCTCGCCCAGCTACGAAATCGGCTTGAGCTACAACGGCCACACCACCTTCAAGGGCGGAGGCCTGCACGAGATCACTTCCCCCGGCCACAACGGCGTCTTCCGTGTCACAAACATTCCCAAGAAGTTTCGCATCGATGCCGTCTTCGGGGAGGCCGGGGAGGCCACCGCGGATATTTACCGCGAATGCTTCGCGCCGGAGACGGTACTGCTCTTCGTGGTGAAAAACCCGGACAAAATCTCCGACGGCGGCGACTGGCTCTGGGTTAAGGCGGGCAAGTACGCGGCAGTCGCGCACTGATCCCCGGGGAGGCCGAAAACCGGGTAGGGGGAGAGCAGCCGGTTATTCGCCCGCGACTCGGAAACCTGGAGGCTTCGCGCACTACGGTGCTCGATGGGTGTGTTGGCGATGAGCATTGTCAGGCAAGAATTTTTCTGCTACCCCCGTGGCCTTGGGGGGGTAAGACCTAGGAAAGTATTGCCCGCCTTAAGCTCTATCGAAGATTCCCAGGAGGAACTACTTTGGTTCGCGGCTCTCGACAGAAGCTCACACCCATCACTCGGGCCGAGGGCGGATCTCTATATAGTCGAGCGGCGCGCGTTCGCCTTCCTCCGGAAATCCCACGATGCGAATCTGATCTCCGGGGCGAAGCGCCAATCCAGGAATCCAGCGCCGCGTGGATGAATCGCCGTTGGGGCGTCGCGCCGGCAAGTTGTCATCGGCGAGCCATTGATCAACCTTCTGATCGCCCACAAAGACCTGGAATTTCGACACCCCATTGTCCTGATCGAAGTACTGTACGTCGAGCTCGTACCATCCTGCGGGGCGGTCGAACCGCACTGCGGCCGTGCAGCTGAGCGCCGGCGCCCGGCATTCCACTGCCTTGCCTCCCGAAGCGTTCTCGGGCGGTGTGATCTCGATCGGCACGTATCCCTGCAGTTGCATGGCTTCGGCCTCGATGCGATCGGGGTGGTGCCCCACCCGCCCCTTCGCGTCGGCAATGCCGGAGGCGCGGAAGAACCAAGCGCAGACGGCATCGCGCCACACGATGGCGTGTCCCGCTTGATATTGAAACCGCGCCAGGATCGCCGCGTAGCGCTCCTCATCGACGCGCCCGCGCAGAGCTTCCCATCGCTTCACGAATTCCCGCGCCCGTTCCGCACCTTCATAGTGCCAATCGTAGATCGACTGGATGACGGTTTTTCCCGAGTGCAGCCGGTAGGTGTACGGAACATGATGGAAAAACAAGAGCAGATTGTCCGGAGTGGTTTTCAAAGACTCGTAGATTTTCGCCACGGCAGGAGGATATTGGCCCGCATAGCCGGTGCCGGTTGCGGCCGTGCGATCCATGCCGATGCCCTCATGGTCCGCGTCATGCCACTGCCCCCAACCGTTTCGCTCCGAGGATTCCACTCCAGGTCCATAGTGGCCGCCCAGAATGTTGGTCAGCGTTTGCAAGCCGAGCGGCCCGGTGTAGCTTTCGTACGCCGGCCATGATGCAAGCTGCAGGTCGTCGATGGTGCGCACCACCAGCGGATCGCTGCCAAAGCTGAGCCGCGTCCATTCCTCGACAACGGCCCGCGCACTGAGGTTCGGATCCCATGCCAGCCGCCCGAAGCCATAGAGATTTGCCAGGGCGAGCGGGTTCCCGAGCCAGTTTGCGTCCATGCCAACACCGGAGACCCCTACGAATCCGCCGAGGGAGCGGTGAAACGTTTTTCCCGTCACCAGATCCTTCACCGCAGTGTCGGAGCCGTTCGCCCGCATATCGAAGTCGAGCACTTCTTTCCACAAGGGCGCAAGAAAACAGAGATGCCGCTGCTGGCCGGTGTACTCCTGCGTAATCTCCAGCTCAATGGCTTGGTTGGTCTTCTTCAATCCGGCGAACAGCGGCGACGCCGGTTCGCGAACTTGAAAGTCAATCGGCCCATACTTGATCTGGATGACGACGTTGTCNNGCGCCAGTCGAGATGATGGTTGTAAACAAATGCCCGATAGAACAGCACGCCGCCGTGCGGCCTGAGCGCGCGGGCAATCATGTTGCCGGCGTCGACAGGAGTTCGGCCGTAGGTCGATGGACCGAGCTGCCCCTCGGAATCCGCTTTCATCACGAACCCTCCAAAGTCGGGGATCTGACGGTAGATCTCGTCAATTTTGTTTTTCCACCACGCCTCGACTGCCGGGTCGAGCGGATCAAATGTTTGGAGACCCCCAATTTGTTTGGGACTGGCAAAACTGGCTGCCAACCCCAGCCGCACGCCCCAGGGACGAAGGGCGTCGGCAACCCGAGCCAGTTGCGGAAGAAAGTCATCTTCGAGTGTGCGCGGATCGGCATTCACGTTATTGATCACGCATCCATTGATCCCGAGCGACCCGAGCAGCCGCGCATAGTCGCGCACCCGGCTCAGATCGCTGCGCACCGCACCCTCCTCGAAAACAATCGATGGCCCTGCGTATCCCCGCTCGATCCCTCCGTTCAGATTGTCCCAATCATCGACCCAGCGCAGGGGCGCAGCAGGCTCCTGCCTCTCGTCGAGCTCGGTCATCTCCTGGCCGAGCGCTATCTTTCGCAGGAAGGCGAACGCGCCATACAGAACGCCGCGATCGTTGGGCGAGGTCACGATCCAGTATTCCAATCCATGCACGTGCGCCATGGTCAGCCAAAAACCGTCATTGCGCAGCTTGCCGGTCAACTTCAGGCCCGGAGCAAATCCCTGGACGTCCCCGAGTGTCCCCAAAATGATGGCCTTCTCCTCCGGAAGGCTCGCCTCCTCTCGCAGCGTCCTCCCGAGCATTCCTCGGACGCCCCGAATCAGTTCTCCTTGTGCCGCTTTGACGACCGGTGAATCGCCAAGCATCACCACAGCCGCCGGCAGAGATTCATACTTTTGCGCCGCGTGCCGCTCGAGCGGCGCATACCGCAGCCACGCGTCATAGCCCGTCTCCGCATGCAGGTACTGCGAGGATGCTCCCGCGAACAACACTCCGAGGATCGCCATCTGAAAATTGCGTCTCACCTAATTCTCTCCTGAGCAATTTCTCACCGGATCAATCGGATCGACGAAATTCGGTAGTGCCTCAGTTTGAATTAGGGAACGGGACTGAAGATCATGCGCAACAGGAAAGAGAAGAAGCCATAGTGGGCGATGTAATACACGCTCCCAAGGACTGCGGAAACGATAAGAATGAACTTTACCCATGTTGGGAGTTTATCTATGGCCCTTGAAATCGATCCCATCGATAGCCATACTTTCAGAAAACAAACCGCCCGACTACTTCTTTTTGTAGGGTCCGCGCTTGCCGGGTCTCGGCATGTAGCTATCGGCCATCATAACGATTTCCTCAAGACTCCAAACGTGGTCACTCAGGCCAGCAGCCATACTCGGAGTGATTCGCAGCGTCTTGTGGATTCTGGCGAAATTGTAGTGTACGTCCGCACGAACTTATTCTCGCGGATGCCGGCTACTGCTCAATCGCTGGGATTGAGTATGTTTGGCAACATGGTGCTGATGTGTTGGTTCGCGTCAACCCTCAGAGCTTCGTGGCTTACTCTGCACACGGCAGACGTATCTCACTCCTTCCGCGATTACGCACTTTGTCGAAAGTGGGACAGTTCGGCGAATGGCGAGTTGTCCTGCATGGTCAACGCTCCGCGTTCGCGGGCCGGTTGTGTGCAGTACGAAAGAACGACAGCGCGATTCAACAGGCTCATCGGCGCTTGCAGCGCAAAGCGAGTAAGAAGCAAATGATCACTAGGCCGGAAACACTCGAATTCGCTAAGTACGTGATCGTGTTTACGACCCGCTCCAGCGGTTCAACGGCGGACGTTCTGAGAACTTACCGCATGCGTTGGCAAATTGAGCTTGCGTTTAAGCGGATGAAGAGCCTTGCCCAACTTGGGCACGTGCCCAAGCATGACGACCGCAGTTCCCGCGCTTGGCTTTATGGGAAATTGTTTGTCACGCTGCTGGCACAAAAATTGATCTGCATCGGGCGCGATATTTCCCCCTCGGGCTACCTATTCTCGGCGTGGGGGACCGTGTAGCCCGTCGCGTGAATTCAGTTTCGCACTTCACCAGATCCAGCAAGCCATCGAACCGCACCTCTCCTTGCAGCAAACTCTCTATTCGTGGAATCAGATTGCACAAGCTCTGGCAGAAAAGTCGCGCAAGCGACTACTTCAATTGGCGAAATGGCATTTCTCGTGAATATCGCTCCAAGACCGATCGGAACGTGCGGTCTGTCAGAAGCCGACTTCGATGCCAAAACGGGGTCCCCGTCCTCGGCCATAACTTCAGAATTGCCCGTCACTCGGGAACAGTCACGAGAGGCGTCGATGATGGCTTGCTGAGAACGTCACTTCTACGCGCGTTGCGAATTATCACGAGTAACACCTGCTTCTATTCATAGAGCGTAAACTTGATATTCGCCAGATCCATCGACCGATGTGGAGGTAAACAATGCGACCCACGCTCGCCGCCATCTTCGCCTTCTGGCTCGCCTTTCCACAGGCCATCACTACCGAGAACCTGAAGCCTCTCCTCGATGACGTTTCCTCCGCATATGCGAAGCTCGAACCGCAGACCATCCGCCCGGCGGAAGGCTACCTCAAGTACGACCACCTGATTCCCGCCGGCTTCTACAAACAGATGTGGGACTGGGATGGCTTCTTCATCGGCTCGCACCTTGCCCATCAGAATCGTGAACAAGCGAAGTATCTGAAATGGTGGGTGCTGAGTTTCGCCGGTGCAATCGATAAAGATGGCTACGTGCCAGGAATCCTGACCACGAAAGGCCTCCCCGGCCCTAAGCTGCATCAAATTCTCGGCACCTTCACCGTCAAGCCATTTCTGGCTCAAGGGGCGGTCATCGCCTCTGAAAAGCTTGGAGACTATCAATGGGTCTCGCCAGTTTATGAAAACCTGCGCCTTATCGTCGCCTACCGTGAAAAGACGCAATACGACCCGAAGTGGAAGTTATTCTTCTGGGAAACCGCCATGCAATCCGGCGAGGACAACAACGTCGCCCTTACCAATGACCCGAACGATCGCAACGCCATGCTTGCTGCCGACCTTTGCACCTTCCAGCTGCGCGAGTACAAGGCAATGGCCCGCCTCGCGGAGATGCTGGGCAAAAAGACCGAAGCGGCCGAATACCGGCAGAAAGCCGATCAGCTGCGCGTTGCCATGCTGAAGCATCTATGGTTCGCCCACGAGAAAATGTTCTTCAATGTGCGCCGCGACACCGGCAAGCCCGTTCGGCATATTAGCGGTTCGAATTTCGTCCCTCTCATCGAAGACATCCTACCCCGCGCTGACGCCCGCGCCATGATCCGCCAATACTTGTGGAATCCCGACCACATGCTCGCGCCTCACGGAATTCGCAGTCTCTCTAAGCAGGATCCCGGTTACAACAACGTCAGCATGATCGAGCCTTACTCGAACTGGCAGGGACCGGTTTGGATTAACACCAACTTCCTCTACTACCTTGCCCTCAAGCGCTACGGCTTTGAAGCCGAAGCGCGGCAACTCGCCGGTACGTTGGGTCGCCTGGTCCTGGCAGATATTCAGAAGTGGAACTCAATGCACGAGTGCTACAACGGAGAAACCGGCGAAGGACTGGCGCCCACCGCCGAGCAATCGAAAGATCACGTCTTCCCCGGCTTCGTCGGCTGGAATCTTCTGGTTCAGGATATCTTGCAGTGTGAGACCAACGGGGATTGTCTTCTGCTCGATTGGCCTGGAAAGAACTGATGTTGCGCCGGGACAGGGCCGCAAGACCTACTACTCGAGTTCCGGGATTGAGCGGAGAAGCGAGCCCTGGCTGAGAACCGGCGCGATCGGTTGGCGCAATTCTTGTTTTAAGGGGACTCGGTCGAGCAAGGGCTGGGAGACGGGGTCAGACTGCCTCCTATCGCATCTCCTCCTCAATCTGTTCGGCGGAGTAAGGCAATCCCGGCGTCAGCAATTCCGCGCCTTCCTTTGTGATCAAGTACATGTCCTCGAGAAAAAATCCCTGACCGTCAACCGATGCGATGGGCTCAAAATTTACCGTCATTCCCGCGGGTAGCGTTGCCGGAGGCCGGGCTGCGAGCAGGTTCGTCGCATGGATTTGCCAGAAGGGCACATTCTCGCGCTTCGACCACGAATCGATGGCGTGCTGCGCGAGCGCGCTCTTCGCGGCAGCGCGGTGTCGCAGCAGTTCCAACCGCCACACCTCGTAAACTTGATCGACAGTGACTCCAGCCCGTAACGCCGCCACGCCGGCCTGATCGGCGGCCACAAAAATGTTCCAGGTTTCGCGTTGATCGTCGCTGTAATGGCCTGAGACCGGAACCGTGCGCCCCAGGTCCCCTTGGTAATGCTGCCACTCGCATCCCACGTCAAGACGAACCAGTTCTCCGGCTCGCATCTCCTTATTGAGATGATCGTAAAGAGCGAGAGAAAAGAATGGCCGCGGGAACACGGCGTTTTCGCCGGACATGGACCAAGGCCAGAAATCGGTCCCGTGCGCTCCTGCGTTCCAGCAGGCGCTCTCCACGACCGACTCCACAATTCGCTGCTGCACGCCAGGACGAATTGCATGCATGCCCGCCAGCAGAGCGGTCACTGTTGTTTTCGCCGCAGAACGTAGCGCGGCTATTTCACCAGCATCCTGCACGAACATCAGCGCATTCAGGTCGCGCCTGACTTCCTTGACTTCGAATGCAGGGTATTTGTGCAGAATCCCTTGTATCCACAGCGGAGCCTCGGGAGTCTTCGCAGTCAGAAGGTTGGCCGGCAGCTCGGGATATTCAGTAACGTCAGCGGCGTAATAAATGCGGGACTGGAGCGAGGTCAAAGTCCCCGCCCTATCCGTGCCAAGAACGCAGGGACAAGGGCGGGGCAGCCCCAATGGGATAGGCGGAAAGGCTGAGCCAGCTCCCCCGCCTTCTACCAAGTGATGAGCACGTATCCACTTTAATTGAGCGATGACGTGGCCGCTGCAATCGAACGGGCTCTCTGCAACTGGATAACTGTCGATCCTCAATCACGCCCGCGACCCGGTCGATAAGTGCTAACGCGATATTTCAACAGTTGCGCTTTGACGAAACCCTATCTCCACAATGCCTCGCCGTAAATACACTACTAGAATGGTGCCATGGCAAAAGTTCCTGTCGCTGGGGAAATTGCGAGGGGCTTCGAGTTGCTGGACTCGACACGCGCGCCAAGGCGGTTGTCCGAGTTGGTCTCCCAGGAGGGGCGCCTGGTTCTGCTCTTCTATCGCGGGAATTGGTGACCGTTTTGCCTCCGCCAGTTGGCGGATTATCGCGAACACTATCCGGAAATCAGGTCGGCGGGCGCGAGCCTAGTGGCTGTTTCGGTGGATTCGTGCGAATCATCGGAGGCCTTGCGAACTCAGCTCTCATTGCCGTTTCCGATTTTGTGCGATACGGAACGACGCGTTGTCAAGGACTGGGACATCTACAACTCGCGAGAAAGAGGCGGCATCGCCAAACCGGCCGTCTTCGTGATTGATCCCAACCAGGTAGTCCGTTACGCTTCGGTGGACTCGGTCGCGACGCGCGTTCCAGCCGTCGAGATTGTCCACTTGCTACAAAGTGCTGCCAATGCGCAGCCGATTCGACGCAGAGTTCACATCCCCATG
Source organism: Acidobacteriaceae bacterium (assembly GCA_003136335.1). The sequence continues at coordinate 10,732 of PLEA01000048.1, forward strand.
TTGTCGGAGTGGATCAGGGCGATTCGGAATCACTTTCAAAGTTAGGCGGATGAATTCGTCAGTGAGTGCAATCGCGATTTACCGTCAATTGGCATACGGATTTCGAAGCGTAAGCAATCGGCTACTAACAGCGCCCGAAGGGAACGGCGTCCGCATGATTTACCGCAAGAGCATAATGGCAGGACTTGTCGCTGTGTTTTCGGTCTTGCTCTTCGTCGATCGAGCGCCAGATGGCGGCGTAAGCGACACTGCGGTGGATGAAGCACGAAGTATCCCGCTCATCGCAAGAAACGCGATGAGTGGGGCACCCCGCAACGGACCAAAGAACTAGCCGTCGTTATTGCCCGGCCTTCACTCGCTCCAACTTCCATGGCTTGACCGGCGGAACGGTGCCGGTGTCCTCGGGCGGGATCACTACCTGAAGCTGCGCCTGATTCGCTCCCGTGAGTTTCATTTCAAATTGGACATCCTCAGATGTGATGAGCAACGTGCCGTTGGTCAGTTTGGCTTCACTGATCGTGTCATCCCCCGCGGATGCCTTAACGGAGGTAAGTTCCCCACTCTTCGGGTCCACAATTATATCGGCGTGACTGACCGTTCCGGTTAGCGCGTCCTGCTTCTTCGCAAGCTTGATCGTTTGAAAAGTCTTGCCCTTGAATTTCGCCTGCCAGGTGCCGACAAATGCCTGCAGGTCAGCGTCTGTGTTCTGGTTTTGAGCGACCTGAACGGAGAATCCCGATAGTCCGAGACAAGTCGCTACCAAGAGCGCGGATGCGCCAAGGGCCGAGACTCGTGTCCACGTTTTGCGAAAGTAACTGGTTTGTACGAGTAGATTCATGATGCGGTCCTCCAAGGTGTTTGTGTCGAACAGTCCCAAGGCATAGCCAATCGTTGACGGACGGGGCGTCACCGCCAAGGACCGGGCAATGCTCAAGAGGGAGCGCGCATATTGCGTAGGCGAGGGTAAACATTGCGCTGCGATCTGGTCGCAAGCCAATTCTCGTGCTTGATCGATGCGTGCCTTGATCAGAGCAGCGACAGGATGAAAGCAAATGGGCAAGAACAGAAGTTCGTAAACCAGATTCAGAACGAAGTCGTGTCGCTGGATGTGCGCCAGTTCGTGACCCAGCACGGCAGAGAGTTCGTCCTCCGACGCTTGCGAGAAAAACCATTCCGGCAAAAGCAGAATCGGGTTACGGATTCCCAGCGTTGCCGGCCCATGGCCTTCCCGTGACAACAATAGGGGTACAGGTCTCATGTTCAACAACAACTGACAGCGCTCGACGATGGCACGCATCGCGGGCGGGACCTGAAGCTCACTTGACTGGTGCAACATCGTGCGCAGACCCCACCAACCGCAAAAAAGGCGAATTGCCCGGTAGGCAACGAAGCCCAGGTAGAGCATTGCGATCAGTCCAACCCAGAGCGGGCCGAACTGGAGTGCCTCACCGCCATGCCGCATTCGCCGCCAGAGAGCCCATGAGGTGCCAGTCATGCCTTTCTCAGCAGGCTGCACAACGCTCGCCTCTGCAACCGACTTGGGCGTCGGCCTGTCATCGATTCGAGAGCCACGCAGACTGGCGAGCGGAAGCACCACCGCAAGCAGCAACGCGACAACCCACAACGCATGCAGGTAGGAAGCGGGGCCGCGACGCAACGCTCGTGAAAGAAGCGCGGTAACTCCTGCGACGACGCATGTAACCCACAGGGCGTTTACCAGGTAGGTGACAACCATATCGTTAATCCGATTCATCGGCTTTTCCCTTCTTGCCCCGTTCGTGCTGCTCTACCAGGCTGCTCAACTCTTCCAACTTTCTTGGATCCAGTTGCCGGCTCTTTACCAGACTCATCAGAAGTCCATCCACGGAGCCGCCAAACAGGCGATCGACCATGTCCCCGATCGCATTGCTGGCTGCCTTGTCACGCGTCAACAGAGGTGCGTAGTCGAACGCCCTGCCACGAAGCGTTCGCCGCACCTTACCCTTGCGATGGAGCACATTCAGCATGGTCTGTACGGTGGTGTAGGCCAGTTCTTGTGATTCCGCGAGTTTTTCCTGCACGGTTTGCACGTTCGCGGGGCCGAGGTCCCACAAGACATTCATGATCTGCAACTCCAGCGGCGTGAGCTGCTGCTGGGATTTTTTCTTACCCATCCCCATCTCCTAAAGTGTTAGGACGATACTGCCGGTCAGGTTTGTTTGTCAACTAAAAAGTTAGGACCTGAGCTACGGCAGAACGAGAACAGGTTTCTACCCAAGCCCTCGGTATTGAAGATTTGACGCCAAATATCGGCGCGCAACTGAGCACTGGCAACTAGGCACTACTTCCCCTACAATCGCTAGCCCCATCATTCTATGGAACTTCCTTTCCCACAGAAACGTACCTTGGGTGTGGTGTTGAGGACCGGAGAGCGAATCCATAGTTCCCTTCGGCTGCAGAAGCGTGCGCAGGGCAAGGACGAAGAAAGCATTCCTTATTTACAAGATGGCGATTGAGCTCGATCCCGAGTTCGCAATCGCCTATGCGCGCCTGGGCGGCGTTCACTAGTGCGAGAACCCCGGTGAGACGCTGAGGCGAATCACTTTGGGAAGAGTAACTGTCGAAATCAATTGCGCTCAGAACCCCGGATTTGTGGACAAAGATGCGGTAGCTGGAACTTCTGCGTCAGGGAGCGTTGCACAGGGCAGGAACTCGCGTTTGAGTTCTTCCGCCGCTTCGTGTGCTCTTGGATCGGAAGAATACATCAGCTCGGCATAGATCAACCACGGATGCGCGAGAGGGAACGGCTCGATTTCTCGCCAAAACGGGATGGTACTGAAGGAACGCAGAAAAATGAGTGGCCCTGCCTTGTCAGGAATGATCCGCAACTGACGACGAAGTTGGTCAGGGAACGAGTCGACGAAGATTGGCAGTTCCAACCCTCGATAAAACTTCTGGAGAGCCTGAGCAGCCGGCCCGCCAGTTACCGACCACCGAATTGATAGGTCTGCAAAAGGCTTTCGGACGCTGGCGAGCATGTCGTCTAGGTCTCTGTCGGAGGACCGGAAACGCCCGATTAGAAGTTTCGGACGCAGAGCGAACTCATATCCTCTCAACAGCTCGTCCTGTAATCGCGATTTGTCGCTGATATCAAAGCCGTGCCCCGATTCTCGCAGTACTCCGCGCTCGACCAACTGCTGTCGAACCTTCGCAACATTGCTTTTGCTCAACCCGGACGCTTCAGCCAGTTGACGCACGGACCAGCTTCCCGCTAGTTCCTTCGTGGCAAAGGTGAACAACAATTGAGCGATTGCGGGGCTGACCCGCTTGCCTTCTTTTGAAACGGCATTCTCTTTGTTTCCGATGATCGTACGCTCATAGTTTTGACCGAGCACGAGGTGCATGTTGCCAGCTTGGTCCACAAAGTTTATTCGTGATTCGATCAATCGCTCGGCAGAAGGCCGGGGGATGTAGCGTGCCAACAGCAAGAGGGGCTTGCGATGTACTCTTGCATAGAGTTTGGCTTGAGCGACGAGGGCATTGAGTATCCCTCGGTCCAGATACGACCGCTTCTGTTCCACGAGGAAGGAGTAGGTTCCTTTGGGAGTGCGCACCTTGAGGGTGCCGTCGATTCCTTGATCACCGCCACGGTTCTTCTGCGAGAAATCCAGATCGCTGATGAAGTGCAGGGTCCGGATCTGCTCCAGAAAAGGAGTCAATGGAGATTCAACTCGCATAGCGTCCATTATTATGCCATGTCCATTACTAATGGACAACAAGAAATGTGGACATGGGCTCCTGAAGGAAACGCGGGCGCGGCTACCCGAACCGCGACCAAACTCTGGAATGATCCCGAGGACAATAACCTAAGGAGTGGATTAGCGTCGGCGAGGGAGTCCCTTTGCCGAGGCCTCGG
>PLEA01000672.1 GCA_003136335.1 Acidobacteriaceae bacterium
GCTCATGCCGGGCTTGCGCGGAATGCCTGCCGTGATGACGACGATGTCGGAATTTGCCGTTTCTTTGTAGTCGTTGGTGCCGCTGACATAAGAGTCGCGCTTCTCGATGGGCATGGCCTCGAGAAGGTCTAGTCCCTTGCCCTGGGGCACGCCTTCGACGATGTCGATCAGCACTACATCGGCTAGTTCTTTGGAGGCGATCCAATGTGCTGCTGTCGCGCCTACATTGCCGGAGCCTACGATGGTTACTTTCTTACGCATTATGAATCCTTTCTATGAAAGCGCACGCTGCGATCTCTTTCGCCCCTTCGGGGCTTGACCCCGTCACGCGATGACCCACGGCTGACGCCGTGGGCTGCATTCTTTCGCCGCTTCGCGGCTGCGACGTCAGTCCAGCACTAGACGAGGACGCCCACACCCATGTTCTCGATGATGTGGCCCGCGAACTCGCTGGTCTTGACTTTGGTGGCGCCCGGCATCAGGCGCTCGAAGTCGTAGGTGACTGTTTTCTGCTCGATGGTTCGCTCGATGCTTTGTTCGATCAGATCGGCGGCTTCGGGCCATCCCAAGTGGCGGAACATCATGACTCCCGACAAAATCACCGAACCGGGATTGATCACGTCTTTATCCGCGTATTTCGGAGCGGTGCCGTGCGTGGCTTCGAAGATGGCGTAGCCGTCGCCGATGTTCGCGCCCGGGGCGATGCCGAGGCCGCCCACCTGGGCTGCGCAGGCGTCGGAGATGTAGTCGCCGTTCAGATTGGGGCAGGCTAGGACCGAGTATTCATCGGCTCGGGTTACGACTTGCTGAAAAATTGAGTCGGCGATGCGGTCGTTGATCATAATCTTCTTCTTCCACTCACCGTTGCCGTGCGTGGCGTAGATGCTGTCGAGGATTTGCTTCACTTCTTTTTCTACCGCCTGACGGAACGCCGGAGGGGCGAACTCCATGCCCGGCTCAATCGCCTCCGCATTCTGAGCCACGGTTAGGCTGGGATTCTTATCTTTGTTGTCGACGATCCAGCTCTCGCGTTCGGTTACGACTTTGTCGCGGAATTCTTCCGTGGCAACGTCGTATCCCCACTGGCGGAACGCGCCTTCGGTAAATTTCTGGATGTTGCCCTTGTGCACCAAAGTGACGCTCTTGCGGCCGGACTCCAGGGCGTGCTGGATTGCCATGCGCACCAGGCGCTTGGTTCCGGTCACGGAGATCGGCTTGATGCCGATGCCGGAGTCGAGGCGGATCTGCTTCTTGCCGCCTTTCAGCATGTCTTTATTGAGGAACTCGATCAGCTTCGCGCACTCTGGAGTTCCCTGCTCCCACTCGACGCCGGCGTAGACGTCTTCAGTATTTTCGCGGAAGATCACTACGTTCATACGCTCGGGATGCTTCACCGGCGAAGGCACTCCCTTGTAATACTTCACGGGACGCACGCAGCAATAGAGGTCGAGAATCTGGCGCAACGCCACGTTGAGCGAACGGATGCCGCCGCCCACAGGCGTGGTTAACGGACCCTTGATGGCGACCCGAAATTCGCGGATGGCGTCGACCGAGTCGTCGGGCAGCCAGGTATCGAACTTGGCCTTGGCTTTTTCTCCGGCGAATACTTCGTACCAGACGACGCGGCGCTTGCCCTGGTACGCTTTTTCCACCGCCGCATTGAATACGCGCAGTGAGGCTTTCCAGATGTCGCGCCCCGTGCCATCGCCTTCTATGAAAGGGATGATCGGATTATCCGGAACGTTATACTTGCCATTCGCATAACCGATTTTCTTTCCGTCCGCAGATACAGCTACGCCGTTATAGGAGTTCGACATGCACAACCTCCGCGATAAGAGTTTCGAGGCAGGATTTACAAAACTTCCAATTATAGAGAAATGCCTCGATTCCAGACAGATTATTGTTGTTTTGCCGAGCTGATTAAAATAGCCGCCAGCATCGCCTGCCTATGCCATAATTCGTCTTCCCAGCCAATGGGGATACTTCATGACTTGCTATGTTCGCCGTCTCCGATTGCTGTCCGCAGGCCTAATCTTCGTTGTTGCCTTGTCAGGCGCTGCGTTTGGCGACAGCGATCGCACCCACGTGGGAAACAACATCAGCATCGGGCCCGATGAAGAAGTCAGCGATGCAACCTGCTTTGGCTGCAGCATTCGGGTGCGTGGACATGTCTCCGGCGACGTGACTGCATTCGGTGGCAGCATCGTGGTTGAGGATCAAGGACAGGTGAACGGCGACGCTACTGCTTTTGGCGGCGATATCCGCATTGACAAGGAAGCCAAGGTCGCCCATGACGTCGCCGTATTCGGCGGCCGGATTCGCCGCGACCCTGCGGCCACGGTCGGCGGCGATGTCACCACCATAGGCGGTCCCGGTTGGATTTTTCTGATTTTCCTGACCCCGCTGATCTTCCTCGGGCTATTCGTGGCACTGATCGTCTGGGTAATTCGGCGGCTGCTGCGGCCGTCGGTCCCGGCTGCGGCATAGCTTTTGGCTTGTCCTCGCAGTTTGTCGCAACTGCTTAGTCGCAGGTGCCCTCGGCGCCGGCCATTCGTCGTTCTCGGCGGTTGGTTCGGATGACGTAGAGCATGTAGAGGACGATTACCAGGTTGCCGATCAACAAAGCACAACGCAGCAGGGTCACCCCTCGAAACAGTTCCCGGACCTCAAACGGCAGCAACAAGGTGCCCGATACCAAGGCCACCCACTCTGCCCAGGTGCGACACCTCCACAAGCCATAGGCTTCGGTGAACCGCAGCGCGGAATAAGCGAACGCAATGCGGGCCGCAGCCCACAGTCGGGCGTCGGTCACGTTGTCGGCGAAGTCGAGAAACAGCTGTGCGGAACGGCGGTCAGTGCTGATATGTAAGAGCGCGAGCAGACTCTCCGCATACAGCCAGGCATCTTTGTGCACGAGGGCAAGCGCGCACAATCCCATTAACACTACAAAAACACCCTTACAGAATTCCAATGTACCTACGGCCTGGAGCAGTCGACGCTGGTTGCGGCGGAGGGCAAGCTTGGTTGCGGGCTGGCGCATGAATGCTGGCGATGACTTATGGCAGAGTATCACGGGCGTGGAGGATCGCACATACAGGACTTCCTTGCCCCAGTTCCGCTCAGGGATAAGTTCTTACCTCCGTAACTGGAGAGGACGCCGGAAGAGTGTCACGATCAGGGAGGGAGATGAACATGCGAAGAATGGTTGCTACTCTAGCGGTTGTGATCTTGTGGGCCGCCAGTTCGTGGGCTCAACAAACTGCCGGCGCTCCCCAAACGGCGCGACAGGCCCTGATAGAAATGTTCTTTAGCAAGACGCCGGGCACCTTGATAAAGCATCTGCCCATGGTTACGCGCACGACGTTGGAGAAGGCGGGAGCGCTGGCGACACTGCAGCAGTATTCTCTGCTAGCGAGCCAACTGCAGACGCAGGGAACATCTTTGAAGACGTTTGAAACCGGGTCAGTGCTGCTGTCTGGAGAGGATCCAAAGACCGGGCAGAAAATCGAAGTCACCGTGGAAAATGACACGCCGCGCGGCGATCTGGAGGACATCGAGTTGGCGTTCCATGTCTATAAGAATGGCGAGGCGCAACTGACGCCATTCATGCCGCAGACGACGTTTTCGATGAAGCAGGAGGGACAGGTCTGGACGCTGCATGAGATTTCCGTAACGATTCACTTGCCCTTGGCGGACCCGGACTTTCTGAAGGCCATTACAGAAAAGATGAAGCCGCAATCCGGCGGAAACGGCCCATTTACTGCTGCCGGTGGGATCTCCGCCCAGGCCGCTAGCAGTGACGCAATGGTATTGGCGTCCATGCGAACGATTCTTACGGGCGAGATCACGTACGCCAATATTTATCCCACCGTGGGATTCACTTGCTCGCTTTCCAGTCTGGATGGATTTGGCGGTGGCCAACCGAATGAGCATCAGGCGATGCTGATCAATAGCGGGCTGGCGAGCGGGAAGCGGTACGGTTTCGTGTTTAGTCTTTCAGGATGCGGCGGACCGCCCGCGTCCAGCTTTCACCTCGCGGCCGCCCCGAGTGGAAATACTTTTGGGCGGAAAGCGTTTTGTGCGGATCAATCGGGGGTGATTCGGTTTGCCGAAGACGGGAATCCGGCAACATGCCTGGCGAGCGGGGCGCTGGTGCAGCGGTAGGAGCGATATCCCGGCGCCAACCATGCGACCGAACGGGATCGAGACCCTACGGCTTGCCCGTGAGTTGCCGGATTAAATCCACTTCGGCCTGACGGTATGGAGTTCCGTCGGAGTGCAGCACCTCGTGAAACCATATTGAAGGCTGGCTGAGAATGTAGGGATGCTGCCAGGAATCCCAGGGATAGTAGGTTTGAGTTTTGCCCGCCACGAATCCCCAGTTGATGGCTCCCACGCGCTCCTGTTTGGCGATCGGCAAGATCGTATCGAACGTGCTGCCAGCCGACCGAGCCATGTATTCGGTGCAGATCACCGGCCGATGAAACCTTCTCAACCACTCGATTTCGCGTTTGAAAGACTCGGGCCAACTGTAGTTGTGAAACGTGATGATATCGGACTCGCGCAGCTGAATCCGCTCGATCTCTTCGAGAGCGGATTCGTCGGCGGAGGTGTCGACCTCATAGACTCCGCTGGTAAGAGGCTGAGTGGGATTCGCCTCTCGAGCCCACGCGAACGCCTGCGGCAAAAGCGCCGTGACGCGGGCAGTCTTGACTTCCATTTTTAGCTCTGTTTTGGGGTAGCTTCCCGTCGTATCCGATCCGGGCTCGTTCCAGATATCCCAGCCGAGAATGCGGTCGTCTTTCGCGAAGGCTGACACGACTCCCTGCACGTATTCTTTCAGACGCGGATACTGACTCGGATCGGTCAGCGCCTGGGCGCCGGGACTTTGCACCCAGCCTGAATTGTGCACGCCGGGAATGGGAGGATGCTGCGGGCCCAGGTGCGGCAGCGGGTCCCAGCAGGAATCGAAGAGAACGAGCAGCGGGCGGATGTGATGGCGCGATGCAATGGTCAGGAACTGGTGAATGCGCTGGCGAAAGCCGGCCGCATCCTGCTGCCACAGCAGGTCGTGGAGAAAGACGCGCATGGTGTTCATGCCCATGGCTTCGGCCCAGCCGAGTTCCTTGTCAATCTGCGTGGGATCGAATGTGGCCTCCTGCCACATCTCCAATTCGTTGATCGCGGACTTGGGAATATAGTTGCTGCCGACCAGCCAAGGCTGTTGGGCGTACCATTCGTTCGCCTTCTGCTCGGACCAGCGAGCGGTTTGCGAGAAGGCGCTGCCCGTGCACAAAGCCGTCACGAACAGGATCGAGGTTACAATCGCGTATTTGAGTTTTTCCATGGAGAAAAGTCTGGGTTTATTTATATGCTCAGACTCCGTGCTTATCAATCTGGACGATTCGGTTCTAGAAATCCTCGCCAGAATGCCGGAGCCGTGGTAGTTTCATGGCGCGGAATTTCAAGAGCAGGAGGGATCGGCATGAGGTCTACGGCGATGGTCCTGATGTTGGCCTGCCTGGTGGCGCCAGTGCTGGCCCAGGAAAAAGCGGACGAAGGTCCAACGAATGAGAAGGCGCAGAAAACATACAAAGAAGGACTGGAGTATCTGCACCAGCGAAGGACCGAGGCGGCTCTCGGAAGCTTCAAAAAGGCGGACAAGCAGGACGATGGGCATTGCCCGGCCTGCCAGCAAAAGATGCTCAAGGCGCTGGCGGTGGGGATGAAGTTTCCATCTGCGATCAACGCAGATGGTTTGGTGCTGGCGCAACTGAAGCAGGACGATGCAGCCAAGGCGCGGTTTGAGGAGTTTGTGAAACTGCAACCGGAGAACGATCCGGATCGGCAACGTGCGTTGCGCTACATCAGCCAGCCCGATCTAGCGCGGGCGCGGATGGCGCCGCCCTTTGCGATTACCACCGCGGACGGGCAGCGGGTTTCGATGGACGATCTGGCGGGAAAGGTCGTGCTGCTCGATTTCTGGGCGACTTGGTGCGGACCTTGCCGAGAGGCCCTGCCGCATATACGGGAGATCGCAAAAAAGTTTCAGGGACAGCCGCTGGTGGTGCTTAGCATCAGCCTCGACACCGATGAACAGAAGTGGAAAGAATTTGTCGCAAAGAACGAAATGACCTGGCTGCAATATCGCGACAATCGCTTTACCGGACCAATCGCGAAAGGATTTGGAGTGCAGGCGATTCCGCACACCTTCACCATCGACTCCGATGGCGTGCTGTAAGACGAACACATCGGCGATGCATCGATTGAAGGAAAACTGAAAAAGCTAGTCAACCGGGCGCGGGAGTTACATACGACAGCGAAACAAACGCAATAAGGGAGACTCTGATTAAGCTCTCCATTTTCCACCGATGTTCAGGATAGATTGAGAGGAGAACATCGGAGGGCTTGCGAAGAATGAAACAGCGGACACTGGCGGCGCAGAGCGGGTTTGAACGTTACACGAAGAAGACACGGCGGGCGTTGTTTCTGGAGGAGATGGAGCAGGTGGTGCCGTGGGCGGAGTTGAGCGCGCTGATCGAGCCGGTGTATCCGAAGGCGGGGCAGGGGCGTCCGCCGGTGGGGGTGGAGCGGATGCTGCGCATTTACTTTCTGCAGCAGTGGTTCAACTTGTCGGACCCGGCGGTGGAAGAAGCGCTGTATGAATCGGTGTCGCTGCGC
>PLEA01000135.1 GCA_003136335.1 Acidobacteriaceae bacterium
ACAATCGTCAAAACCAAACCGTGGCTCTTTCTTACACGCGGATCTTCAAGACGAATCTCGTCAATGAAATGCGCGGAGGGTTCAACAAACAGAATTTGCTGGAACACAGCAACACCACCTTGCAAGGTTTCCTTTCCGGCATAGGTTTTGACGCGTCTGATATCGCCGCTTATGGTTCGGTCGTGGGTCAGTTTGCGCTCAGCACCTTCGGGCATCCCGCCATCAGCTTCAACAACAGTTTTGCTACTTTCACAAATGGTGGACGCAATACCTATCGGCCCCAGAACCAGGATCTGATCACTTTCGGAGACACGCTGACGTGGGTAGTGGGAAAGCACAACGTGCGCGTGGGCGCGGACTTTGTGCGCAATCAGGCGGTGGACGGATTTGCTCTTAACCGCGGCAGCCCACGGGGCTCAATTACCTACACGAACCCCGGTACCTGTGCGAACGATCCTTGCTCCAATGCCGATACGTTCACGGAATTCCTGTTGGGTCTGCCCCCGACGAGCGCCCTCTATGTGTTGCAGGCACGGCCTCCCATGAATGTTTATAACTGGGAGGAAGGCTACTTTGCTCAGGACGACTGGAAAGTTTCTTCCAGGCTCACTCTGAATCTGGGCCTTCGCTACGATTTAGCGACTCCATTTATCGAAAAGAGTGACCTGCTCATCAACTTCGACCCGACCGGCAAGAATCCCAATGGAAATCCGGGAGTGTTCATCATTCCATCGTCCAAAACTCTGCCTTATGTGGATACGCGAATCGCCAGTTATGGATATATCACGGCTGCGCAGGCTGGCTTGGGCCGTGGTCTTGTCCATACCGATAATAATAATCTTGCTCCGCGCCTGGGTTTTGCCTACAGGCTTGGGGACAAATCGGTGGTGCGCGCGGGCTGGGGTGTCTTCTATCCGACATCCGCGGCGCAGGGAATCCGCGACGCCATCGGAACCAATCCATTTAATCAGGGAGTGACGTCGAGAAAAACTCTCGAGGGATGGCCAAGCCCATCGCAGAGTGGCATCAGTCCGATTACGGGCGGAACCGTCCAAGGGTTCGGCAATTCTGTGACCGCCAACGCCATTCCGTTGAACATACAAACGCCACGCATCCAGCAATATAACTTCACGTTTGAACGCGAGATCGTTCGAGACGGAACTCTGCGGGTTTCTTATCTCGGCACACACATGAGTGGCCTGATTGCCGGTAAGGACTTGGATGAACTCGCCCCGAACAATACTCCTTTTGGCACCACCCAGGGAGACGGTGTCACCATTTGCGATCCTACTCAGGGAGACTGCGCCTACTCGCCACAGGATTTGGCTCGACTGCCCTTCCCTCTAGTGGGAGAATTTCTGCTCACCTACGGAAACTTTGGGCATGGAAATTCCAACTCCTTCCAAACCGAATTCACGCGGCGTTACAAGAGCGGCCTCATGTTGGATATGTCGTACACATATCTTGATCAGAAAAGCAGTGCTTTGGATACTGCGAATTCCAGCCTGGGGGGAATCGGCTACAACCCATTTAATCCCAATGCGGATTATGGCACGGATGGTTACATATCCAAGCAGCGTTTCATAGCCTATGGAATTTATGATTTGCCGATCGGACGGAAACATAGAATTGGCAGCTCGTTTTCAAAACTGGCCGATACCTTAATTGGCGGCTGGCAAACAACGTTCAATATGTTTGCTAAATCCGGACAAGGCTTCACCCCGTTTTGGATCTGCGACGATTGTGATCCGGTAGAACCGGGGAACATCGCGGTCTCATCGATCGATGCTGTCGGAGATTTCAATGCCGAGCCCTCATTCCGGCCAATAGTGTTGAACAACAACATCAATACCGGGAAAAAAGGGAGTAACGCCATCATTTGGAACGCCAGTTCGTTCGGCCTGCCTACGGTCGGATCTGATCTCTTAAGCAACTCCGCCGTTGCCAAGAGGAATTCGCTGGTTGGGCCAGGTGCCTGGGGAGTAAATTTGGGTATTCACAAGGCCTTCCCAATCGGCGAGCGGGTGGTGGCAACTTTGGGAGCTGATTTCGACAATATTTTCAATCACCCCCTGCTTGCACCTGATGCCAACTTCGGCGGCGGTGGAGGCACCTTCGCGCAACTGGGCGACTTTAGCATCAGGGTCGATCAAAACACCGGGGCGGTGTTGCCGATTGCGGCAGCGGACGTCAATATCAACTCTCTTTTTGGCCAACTGACAAATAGTTTTCCCCAGGAAGGTGTGCTCAGCCAGCGTACCATTCGTCTGCGCCTGCGGATCACTTTCTAGCTGCCGGCATTCTGTCGGATGCAGTTTGGGCAACGGGAGTGGCGGCGCGCCATCGAGAGAATTAGCGCGCCAGCCCAAAGAGCCGATGAGACTCCATATCTTTCGAGCATTTCTCGTAGTGGTGTGCCTGACCAGCGCTTTTGCTGAGCGGCCGGGAGGCTTCCGAATTCTTGGACCGGGCGGCGGCGGGGCCATGTTCAATCCCACCATTAGCCCTCACGACCCCGATACAGTTTTAGTTTCCTGCGACATGACCGGCTCTTACATCACCCACGATGGGGGACGTACCTGGCGCATGTTCAACCTGCGGGGCGTTGTGAATTTCTTTGTCT
>PLEA01000157.1 GCA_003136335.1 Acidobacteriaceae bacterium
AGCTTCATGCCGCTGACGCCCTCAGGACGAACGAAAAACAAAGCGAAGCCCAGCATCGGGATGTGCGTGCGTCGGACTCCGTATTGAGTCTCGATGGCGTTGACCACGGCGCGGAACTCAGGCTCGCCGGCAAACGCCAGGGTCGAAGCGGCAGTGATTGAAGCCAAAATCGCAAAGAGGAGAAGCGGACGAAAGAGTTTCATTTTTGTTCTCCTCGGTGGGCCTTCGACAAACTTTTTTGGTCCAGCTTTGGGATGCCGAACTCGCCGCCGAGGTCGGCCAACTGATCGACTTCGAGCGGGCCGACAATGTTGACGAATGTGATTTCTCTGGGCTCGGCGGCAATGATGACGATGCCAGCCATCTTGTCGTTTTCCAGTTTGAAGAAAATGTCGACGTTGTCGCCATCCTGCTGGCTGCGGACGCCGACCACTCTGGACCAGCCGGGAGAACGGAACTGAGAGCGCAAGGTCTCCACTTCCGAGGCGGAGTAGGCGCCGTCTTTGTCGAACTCGAAGCTGCGGACGTAGATACCTTTCAGGTTGGCAACCACCTTGGCAGCTTTTTGTTCCTCGGGATCTTCCGAGGAAAGGAACTTGCTGGCCCAGCGGAGCATGGGGCCATCCATGGTGACTTCGACCGTTTCCTTGGCACGGGCGGAGAGCTTTTCGACGTCGGGAGGAATCTTGGTGTCCTGAGCCCGCAGAATGGGCGACGCGAGCAACAGAAATAGCAGCAGCATTTTCTTTGGCATTTTCTCTCTCATAGACCTACTCCTTTTCCTCTGGCCTTTCTGGCTGGCCTGCATTGATTTCGTTGACCCTCGACTTGGCGAGTTGCAGCTTGCTGCCTGCGATGCGAAGGGCCAGCATCAGGCGCTGCTTTGCGGCTTCTCCTTCAGCGCGCTCTCGTCGCAAGTTGTGGAGGTGGCCACTTAGAATCATGGCAGTCGCGAATGCGGCCAGCGCTGCCCAGCGCACTAACGGCTGCGCGAGGAATCTAAGCCACGAGTCGCGGAGTGAGGGTTTCTGGCTCGAACGTCGCTCAGACAGGCGGGCCAGGACTCGATCGGCGAAACCATCCGGGGCTTCCTGGCGCTGGAGCGTACGCTTCAGGATTTCGTCCATAGGGTTTGTGTCGTTGTCGGGAGTCATGTTTTTATTCATGTAGGTCACGTCTTTATTCGGTCATATCGTTACTTTTCCAATAGTGCGCGTTACTTTTTCGCGGAGGATGGCCAGCGAACGTTGCAGGTGGCTTTTAACGGTGGCTAGCGGCATAGCCAGAACCGCGGCTATGTCTTCGGCACCCATGTCTTCCTGATAGCGCAGAATCATGACCAGCCGCGGCTTTTCGGGGAGCGAGGCGACGAACCGGCGCAGCCTTCTCGCCAGGAACGGATCTGCCGACTGGGTGGGCGCGACCGGCTCGGGCGCATCGTCCAGGCTCACCTGCGGAAGTTTGCGGCGGCGCTTGTAGTCGATGCAGCGATGAGCGGTAACTTTGCGCAGCCAGAAGGTCACGTGCGCCTCCGACTTCAAGGTGGGCAGATTCGCGTGGAGTTGGAGGAAAACGTCTTGAGCCAACTCCTCGGCGGCCAGGCGGTCTGCCAGAAAATGTTGGGCAATGCTGAAAACCATGGACTGATGGAGGCGCACAATTTGCGCGAAATCGGATTCGGCAATGTCCGCGGAATTCGCGGGAGTGCGCTCTGCCATGGCCAAGGTTTCTGACTGCCTCACTGTACATATACGTAGCGGAAGTGCCAGGGAATGCAGAATTTTTGGAGCGAGAGGTGCCCCGACATCCGCCAGGACATCCTGCAATCACGTTCTTTATGATGTTTGTTATGTTCTTGAGTACTGGTCGGCCTAGGCACCGTAATAGCGGTGTCTCAGCTTGCGACAAAGCGAGCTTCGCTCGACGCACCGGCGGGGGCGGCGGTCCCCCCATGGGCGATTGGTATTTCCGGGATGCCACGGTAAGCTTGCTGCATCTAAGGGAGGACGATGACAGCCGAGGGACATCCAGCGCGCGTGCAAGTGATTCATCCAGAAGGCCGATCGCAAGATTCCGTTCAGCTCAATTTGTGGCTCGAGCAACTGGTTTCACTAAAGGGCAGTGACCTGCTGCTGGTGCCGCAAGCCCCGGCGTCGATGCGCGTGGAAGGAACTCTGGTCGCGATTGGCGACAGCCGGTTAACCGGCGATGAAATTGAGGCGGCAGTGCTGCCAGCTCTGGCGGCGCATGCGCGGGCAGAGTATCAGCAGAAACAGATTGCGGACTCGTCCTATCGAATCGAGGGATTGGGGCGGTTCCGGATTAATCTGCATCGCGAGCGGGGACGCGCGGCGGCGACGGTGCGGGCGCTGCCCTCGAAAGTGCCGCGGCTTGAGCAGCTGCATCTGCCGGCGGGAGCGAGAGCTCTCGCCAAACTGCAGCGCGGGTTGGTGATCATTGGCGGAGCGACCGGATCAGGCAAGACAACGACGCTGGCGGCGCTAGTGAACGAGATCAACCAGTGCGAGGCGCGCCACATTGTCACCATTGAAGATCCGATCGAGTACGAGCACGCCCATAACCTCAGCGTGATCGAGCAGGTGGAGATTGGGATCGATGCGCCGGACTTCCCTACCGCGCTGCGAGCGGCGATGCGGCAGGCGCCAGATGTGATTGTGGTGGGCGAAATGCGCGATCCGGAGACAGCCAGGATTGCTTTGTCGGCCGCCGAGACTGGGCACCTGGTGTTCACGACCCTGCACACGACCGACGCAGCTTCAACGGTTTCGCGCATTGCCGACTCGTTTCCCCAGGAGCGGCAACACTCGGTGCGCGCGGAAATGGCAATGGCATTGGCTGCGATTCTGACACAGACCTTGATTCCGCGGCGGAATGGTGGGCGTGTCCCGGCGGCGGAGCTGCTGATTGTGGGCTACGGAGGACGGCAGCATATTCGCAAGAACGCGCTGCAGCATTTGCAGCAGGAGATCACCATCACCCGCAAGCAGGGGTCGTTTACGCTGGAGGAGTCGTTGGCGCAGTTGGTGTTTCAGAGTGAGTTGGGGCGGGAAGATGCGATGGTGCGGGCGCTGCATCCGGAGGATTTGGATGTGATGCTGAAGGCTAAGGGATTTTAGGGTTCAGCGCCGTTCACGCGTGCGTTCGCGCGTCTAACCCTGAGGTCTTTGGCTGGGTTGTGAGTGCCATGCCTGTTTGCGACAGTTGTGGAATCTTTTGCAAGCGTTGGCGCAAATGGGGAAGACGGGTGCTGGCGGAGTCGATACAAAAGAAATCCCGACTTTGGAATTTTCAGTGGAGCGAGTATCCGGCCGCGCCCGGCAGCAAGCCATCGACCTTGAGCACTTTCATTCCAGGCTTGACGTCCCCGACATTCAGCAGACTGATGGCCCCAGGAAAAACTTTCAGGGCCTCTTTCTGCATGCCCGCGGAAGGAACGGTCAAAGGTTCGGCGTCTGCCTCGCCACGAAACACCTGGGCGATCCAATATTGTTTGTATTCGGTTTCCGACATCGCTAGGAGTTTCAGCAAGGCGAGCCGTTCACGACATCCCGGACCACGCCCGATGAGCTTGATGGGCTGGCCGCCCGGCCAAGCGAGCTTCGCACCAATGAACACCTTCCGCAATTCTCCGAGGCTGATATTGGTCGCCGGATTGCCGGAGCTGACTACCACGGCGATGTCGTTAGTCTGAGCTGTGGCTCGCGGGGCAAGGGGGAGAATGGCCAGCCCCAGGAGAAGCAGAGTTGCCATTGCTTTGGTGCGCATGCTGTCTCCTGGCCTCAAAAAGCAAACGCCAACTGCAGATGCAGGCCGTTCAGGTCCGGCTCGCGGCGGCGGACGGTCTGGTCCAACTGGGCCTTAAGGGCGATGGAGTCGTTCAGGTCGTAACGAGCGCCGAAAGAGGGACCGGCACGCAGGCCGACATCGTCGTAAATCGAGTTGTTGGAGCTCGCGTTTACGTACTGATAACGGAAAAATGGGCGAATGTGGCCGATCTGTTTGGAAAACTGTGAATAGAAGGCCGGAGTGTTGAAGATAGCGTCGCTGAAATGCAAAGCCGCGTCGCGAATCAGAAAACCCTCGTTCAGGAACTCGATGCCATGTGTCACATAGACAACATAGCCGTTCACGATGCTCTGGCCGTATCGCAACGACGCTCCCTGAGCGAAATTACTGATCTTGTCGTGGTAATAAGAAGCTCCAATCTGCAATCCAAGAACGGCGTCCGGACGAAGAAAAAAACCGAGGTTCACGTGATTACCGTTGTTCTCATCGGTCTGAACACCATCGCCGGAGAGGTCAGGCCGAACGGTGTCGGAAGATCCGTATTCGGCCATGTAGTTCAGCCCCAGCTTCCCCGACGGAATCGCGCCGGTCACGGAAACGCCGATCGCTTGAGTGGGGAGCAAGCCGCCATTGCTGGCGTATTCCATCACCAGCGGCCGATCCGCGGTGCTTTGCAGCCAGGCTGCGCTGCGAAATGCCCAGTTGTAGTATCCGATGCTGGTTTGGTAGCGGCCAAAGGACATCTTCAAATGGTCGTTGTAGTCGTACTTGAGCAACATTCGGCGTAGGTCTACGTTGTAGCGCTGCGCGTCGCCTTCCTCGAAAATAATCTCGGAGAGTACGCTGGCTTTGTGAGTAAGTCTTGAAGTAAGAAAGAGCCCGAAATCACCAGTGTAGAAGTTCCCCGCCGAACCGGGGACAAACCCATAGGTAGCCAATTCCGGCTGGCGCTGGTTGAGGACCTTATAGTCGACCTCTCCGAAGGCGCGCCATTGTATGCCGCGTATCTCGTGCCAGTCGTGTGGCGGGGCGTATGGTATTTGTGGTAGTGGAGTTTGTTCCGCATCCTGCGGGAGTGCGGGCGGTGAGACGGCATCGGTCTCC
>PLEA01000590.1 GCA_003136335.1 Acidobacteriaceae bacterium
ATGCTGCAGGATATCGCTATCCTGACCGGCGGCAAGGCCATCACTGAAGATCTCGGCATTAAGCTCGAGAACGTTCAGATCAGCGACCTCGGCCAGGCCAAGAAGATCACCATCGACAAGGACAACACTACGGTGGTCGAAGGCAAGGGCAAGCACGCTGAGATCGAAGGCCGCGTAAAAGAAATTCGCAGCCANNGACTACGACCGCGAGAAGCTGCAAGAGCGGTTGGCGAAACTGGTCGGTGGCGTAGCCGTCATCAAAGTCGGCGCCGCAACCGAAACCGAAATGAAGGAAAAGAAAGCCCGTGTGGAAGACGCGATGCACGCCACCCGCGCAGCCGTGGAAGAAGGTATTGTCCCGGGCGGCGGAGTTGCACTGGCACGTTGCGCCGCAGCGCTCGACAAGGTGAAGGCCGACGGCGATGAGCAGATCGGCATCAACATCGTGAAGCGCGCCATCACCGAGCCTCTGCGCCAGATCGTCGAGAACGCCGGCGAAGAAGGTGCGGTGGTTCTGGGCAAGGTGCTCGAATCCAAGGAGACCAACTTCGGATTCAACGCCTTCACCAACGAGTACGAGGACCTGGTCAAAGCAGGCGTGCTCGACCCGACAAAGGTCGTGCGCACCGCCCTGCAAAACGCCGGCTCCATCGCCAGCCTCATGCTAACCACCGAAGCCCTGGTAGCGGAGATTCCTGAAAAGAAGGAAGCTCCCGCCGGCGGCGGCGGCCACGGCGGCGGCGGCATGGGCGACATGTACTAAGACTGCTGTCAGCCATCAGCTTGCAGCCGTCAGTAGGAACAAAAGCCCCGCTCGCAAGAGCGGGGCTTTTCTTTGCTCAGTCAACTTTGTCATTCCGAGTCGCTCGCAGCCGCAAAGCGGCGAGAACGTGTCGAGGAACCTGCTTTGCTCTCCTCGTGCACTGCTCGATCTGCACCGCCCGAACCGCCTGCAACTAAACGCTTGCTCATCAACGGACTTGTTGATATTTTGTCCCGCAACCACAGAGGTGCCTATTAACACGGACGCGATTGAACCCGGAAGAGATTCGTACTCAATCGGACCAGTGCTGCCCGTCGAAATGACAAAGGCACCCTTTCGCCCGAAAGTAGCCGGGCGAATCGCTTTCTTCTTTGGCCCTTTGGCCGGCGCGCTGATATCGGTAATTAATCTGAGGCGCTTTGGTTATCCGGTGAAAGCCAAGCGAGTTTTCTTTTGGACGCTCGTGGGAGCTGCCGCATTGGCGGTTATCTTCCTTTTAATCCCGGATGTTCTCGGGCGCGTTGTCGGACTCGCCGCCGAAATCGCGTTCTATCAAGTCTATCCTCGTCTTCAGGAAAAGAGTTTGGAGAGTGGCAAACCGCCCATCCAAACATCGAGCATTAAACGGATGGAAAGCGATAGGATGGGGCTTCACCGGACTTATCTTGTTCGTTGGAGTTCTTATCGTGGTTGCCTATCCTTTATCGCTATTGCTCCCTTCCGCTCGTTAATATCACAGAGTTAGCAACACGTCCCCTGCTAAAGAATCTCTACCGAATTTCCACTCTCACTCCGCCACCTGGAATCGGGGATGGTGATTGATCGGATTATGGCGGTGGCGGATGAGGGAGTTTCCTGGGGAGAAGAGCGAAAAGATCGGGACAGAGATTCCCACGTCTCGCAAAAGCGGCTAGACGTGGGGCGCCAACAGCATCCACAGAACCTACAGCATCCAAGGAACCCACAGGATATACAGAACAATTTGGGGGAGTCAGAGGAAGTGGGGCACCTGGGTCTGCATCCGGGGCTGTGTCACTCACGCGGAAGCAGCGTGGGGAGATGGCGGAGACGGCGTTTCTGGCGAAGGCGGCGGGATTGGGATTCCGGGTGGCGAAGCCGTGGGGCGAGAGTTCGCGATATGACTTGATCGTGGACAACGGGCGAAAGCTGCTGCGAGTACAGGTGAAGTCCGCGCATCGCGCCGGCGAGTATGGAGGATATACGTTTTCACGCGCACGGAAATACGGCGCGCGTATATAGATCGAGCGAGATCGATTTTCTCGCGGCGTACGTCGTGCCGGTGGAGGCGTGGTATTTGTTTCCGGTGGAGGAGTTTCGAAAATACAAATCGATGAAGTTGTTTTCCGCCAGCAGGAGGAGGAGGTCGAAGTTTGAGAAGTTTCGGGAAGCGTGGTGGACGGTGAGCTGAAGTCTTACACTGGGGTATAGGAAGTCAGAATCCCCATCCTGGCGTCGCAAAAGGCGCGACGTTAGGATGGGCCACCCTGGGGTGCTGGGAACATTTACCTAGTCCATTCCGTACTCTTCCTTGCCGTATCCATCCTTTAGGAAAGCGAGATTCCATGAACCGACGTTCTGTTTTCTGTGTCGTAGTGTCTTTGTTATCCCTGTCGATCTTGTTTGCCTCCCCATCCTTCGCCCAAACCGTCCTGGCACTCGACAAGATTCAAAACCAGCAAGAGCTCGACAGCGCGATCACCGCTCTCGATGCCGCGCTGTTCGACGCCTACAACCGCTGCGACCTCGAGAAGTTCGCTTCCTTCATCGACGAAAACGTCGAGTTCTACCACGATCAGGGCGGCGTGACCCTCGGCAAAGTTGCCTTGACCGACAGCGTCAAGAAAAACATCTGCGGCAAGGTCACCCGCGAACTCGTTCCCGGCAGCCTGCACATTTATTTCATGAAAGGTTACGGCGCTCTGGAGGTGGGCGTTCACCGCTTCCACCATCCCGGCCACGAAGACACCGAAGGGGTCGGCGAAGGCAAATTCATTCACCTGTGGCAGTACAAAGACGGCGCCTGGAAAATCACCCGCGTTATGAGCTACGACCATCACGCAGCCGCCAAATGAAACACCCATTGCGCCGCCGTCCGCATGCTATAGTGCGATTTCGCGATGGGATCTTTCCTGTTCTTCGCCTTTTCGTGGTGGTCCATCCTGCTGCGGATTGTGGCCATCGTCCACTTCATCCGCCGCCGACCAAACTTCTTTTGGATTTGGGTGATCCTGTTCCACTGGGTAGGAGCGCTCGTCTATATCCTGGTGGAAGTGATACCGGACGGGAGCCTGCTGCGGAGTTCATTTCAGGTTTTTCCGCGCCGCAGGCGGATTCAAGAACTGGAGCGCACCATCCTCGACAATCCTTCCGCGGGGAATTACGAAGAGCTCGGCCTGTTGTACCTCGACGACGGCAACTTCGCGCGCGCCCGCGCGTGTTACGACAAGGCCATCTCGTCGCGGACCGACCACGCCGATCCCTTCTATCGCCGCGGCATCGCGGAGGTTGAACTCGGAGACTTTGCCGCCGCGGTTCCCGACCTGGAACGCGCCGTCAATTCCGATCCCGACTATGACTTCCACCGCGCCAAGGGACTGCTCGCATGGGCCTATGCGCAAACTGGGCAAGTCGAGAAAGCCGATGCACGATTTCGCGAGGCAGTCCAGATTTCTACGATCTCGGAAACCTATTACCACTACGCCCTGTTTCTGCAGTCGCAGGGACGCGCCGCCGAGGCTCGCGAGTGGGCGCGCAAGATTCTCGAAAAGAAGCCAACCATGCCAGGATATCTTCGGCGTTGCGAACGCCCGTGGTTCCGCAGGGCCAGCACTCTGCTGGCGCGGCTGCCGGCTGCGTGAGAGACGCACCAGAAGCCCAACGCAGGATGTTAAAATTGTAGACAGTGCAGATTTCCAGGCCTCCCATCCGACTGCTGGCGACCGACATCGACGGCACGCTGCTCAATCCACAATTTCAGGTTTCCGAGGGCGATCTGATGGCGCTGCGCCGGGCGCACGCCGCCGGCATCGAGATTGTCCTGGTGACTGGACGAAGGCATACGTTTGCCTTGCCCATTGCGCAGCAGCTTGGCTTCGATTTGTGTCTGATCAGCTCGAATGGGGCGGTGACGCGGTCATTGACGGGCGAGACGTTTCATCGCGACCTGATGCCGGCGGAAACTTGCCGGAGACTTTGCGGCGCGATGCGAGAATTTCGCGGCCACACCGTTCTTACGTTTGATATAGAAACGAAGGGCGCAATCGTGCTCGAACGGCTCGACGAACTGGGGTCCAGCATCCGGCGATGGCTGGAGAAGAATATGGAGTACATCGAGTTTGTAGTTCCGATCGAAGACGCGCTGCTAAGCGATCCGGTGCAGGCCATGTTCTGCGGCACAATGGCGCGAATGAGCGAAGCGTTGCGCGCTCTCGAAGGCGCCGGAATGGATGGCTGCGTGACCGTATTGCGAACGGAATATCCAGCGCGGGATTTGTCGATGATCGACGTGCTGAATGCGGGCTGCTCGAAGGGGCATGCGCTGGCACGCTGGGCGAGGCATCGCGGTTTCCGCCGAGAAGAGGTCATGGCCATCGGTGATAACCATAATGACGTCGAGATGCTTGAGTTTGCCGGCCATCCGGTTATCATGGGGAATGCATGCGAAGAGTTGCGCGGCCGTGGGTGGACCGTGACTCTCGGCAATGAAGCCTGCGGCATAGCCGCGGCAGTAGATTTGGCACTCGGTGCGGAAACGCTGATCGTCAGAAGTTAGTTCGTGGATTGCAGATGCGAGCGCTACTTTCATTTCGGCTACGCCTTGGAATCGTCGCTACTTTGGCGATGGCTGCACTTCCCTGTTTTGCTGGCGAAGTCGCGGTTCTCCGCAACGGGTTTTCGATCCGGCATGAGCGGCGCGAAGTGGTCGGCGACGTTACGCGATTGTATGTAAGCGCGGACGGATCGAGTTTCGTGGATGTTCCCACCGCAGAGATTGAACATTTTGAGGCAGCGCCAGAATTGCTGACGCCGGCTTCCGTCTCTCGGCTTCCGGCTTCGGCAGAGAAACCCATTTCTTTACCCTTCGCCAGGAACACACCGAATACGCCGACCACGCTGAATCTGGAAGAAGTGGTGGCTTCGGCCAGCGGACGCTATCGCCTGGATCCGGACCTCGTGAACAGCGTGATCAAGGCGGAGAGCGGATTCAATGTGCGTGCCGTGTCTCCGAAAGGGGCGCAAGGGCTGATGCAGTTGATGCCCGGGACCGCGGCCACGCTTGGCGTTCCGAATGCGTTCGACCCGCAGGCGAATGTAGAGGGCGGAACGAAATATCTGCGAGAACTGCTGGAGCGCTACAACTTTGATCTGGTGAAAGCGCTGGCAGCCTACAATGCAGGTCCTCAGCGGGTGGAACAGTATAAGGGCGTGCCTCCCTATTACGAGACGCGAGCCTATGTGGCGCGCGTGGTGAGAGATTTCAACAGAAAGAAGACGGCGCAGCAGAACGTAACCGCCAGTTCTCTTCCGAAGCCTGGAAACTCCAAACCGGCAAGCACGAAGAGTAAGGCCCGCGCGAAGGCGCAAGGCTCTGCGCCGGTTCAAGCAAAGGCGAGCACGCCGCAAACGAGCGAATAGAATCGGCCCTGCCTCACCACGCCGCCTCCCATGCTTGATCAATTGACCCCTGTGCCTTCGTCATTTACCTTGGAACTGCCGTTTCCCGCTTCGCGTTGCGAGGGCCGCGGCGCGGAGTTTTTCCCACTTCATGGATAAGAAGCGCATTCTGGCCAGCGTAGTCGTATTCCTCATTCTGGCAATTCTGATTTACCTACAAATACGGCACTGGCGGAGCTTCGACTGGGGAACATTCTGGGGCCAAGTTCATCGCATCAAAAAAATTCATGTACTGCATGCCATTGGTCTGGTCTATGCGGCGTATGTGCTGCGCGCGTTGCGCTGGAAGATTTTTCTGAAGCCGGTGCGACCCAAGGTGACAATCCTCGAACTGGTTGCGCCGATGATGATCGGCTTTACCGGGCTGGCGCTGCTGGGGCGGGCCGGCGAATTTATCCGTCCCTACCTGGTGGCGCGGCGCGCAAATCTTTCCTTCTCCTCGCAATTAGGGGTGTGGGCGGTAGAGCGCACCTTCGATGTGGGCGCATTTGCGGTGCTGATCGTGCTGGCGATTTTTTTGCCGAGCGCGCTGCAGTCGATTCCACATCCAGAGTATTACCGGCAGTTTCGCGATGCTGGATTTGTGCTGGTCCTGGGAGTTACGGTAGCGGCCGTAGCCGCGGTGCTGATTAGCCGCAGCGGTGAAGTAATCGCACGGTGGATCGAGAACCGACTTGCGCATCTGTCTTCGGGATTTGGACACCGGCTGGCGCAAAAGGTGCGTGAGTTCGGCACCGGGTTGAAGACGATTCATGGGCCCCTGTCCCTGTTGTGGCTGGCGCTTCTGTCGCTTTTCATCTGGTACATCACGGCGCTGGCGTACAAGGAAGTGACGCACTCGTATGGGGTGGACGCTCTGGAAATCCCAGTCTCGCAGCTCCTGATTCTGATGGGTGCGAGCATGGCTGGTTCGATGCTGCAGTTGCCGGCGGTAGGCGGCGGCTCCCAGATGGCTACCATCGCAACGCTGTCGGCAGTGTTCGATGTACCTCCGGAGATGGCGGCCAGTTGCGGTATCCTTCTCTGGCTGGCGACCTTTGCCTCGGTGGTGCCGGCGGGCCTGTTGCTGGCGCATCGTGAGAGATTGTCATTCCGAAAATTGTCAGCCGAGAGCCACCGCGCTGAGGACATCGAGACGGGACAGCTGCCAGGGCCGTGAAGGTCTGGGACTTGGGTCTTGGGGCGAGCGACCGAGCCTAATACCTGAGACCCAAGACCTGAGCACGGAAAACTGTGTTGGTTCAGCCTGAAATG
>PLEA01000575.1 GCA_003136335.1 Acidobacteriaceae bacterium
TCGATAGGGTACTAAGATTTTGCAACAGTAGACCAAATCCCTCGGTCCTGCTCGCAGTTGCGACCGTGGTCGTTAAGCTGGTGGAATGCAGTGGCACTGAGCCGAATTATGGTACGACGATTCGGAAGGTGTAGTATTTTAGTCACTTCGTATCTGTCCATGCAGCCAGAATTGCTGATGAGCTAACCATGCGCGTGCACAACGATCTGAATTAGCAGAGCATGGGATTCTAAAGACAACCAGCAACTAAACTCGTAGAGTCGGGTTTGGACCTTGTAAAGGGGGCGGTTTGGAAACATCATCGACGCGAGTTCTTGTGGTCGAGGATTCGGAGTATTTTCGGAAATTCATTTGTTCGACGCTTGGGAAAAGACCGGAATTGCAGATCGTCGGCGAGGTCACAGACGGGCTAGAAGCAGTTCAGAGAGCCGAACAACTACAACCCGACTTGATTGTGCTCGACATCGGGCTTCCATCGCTTAATGGAATCGAAGCGGCTCGACGAATCCGCAAGGTCTGCCCCGAATCCAAGATACTCTTTCTAAGCCAAGAATCCTCTGCCGATGTGGCGCAAGAAGGTCTCGACTTGGGGGCGCTGGGCTACGTAGTAAAAGCACATGCTGGTCGCGAACTCCTAATTGCCGTTGAAGCTGTTGTCCGAGGCAAACGGTTTCTCAGTGAGGGGTTGGAGAGTCGAGGGGCGTCGATAACCTATAGAATTGACGCGAACGAAAGACTTATTCGCACTAGGTGCGTCGGGTTGGTCACGTTCGATCAAGTGATCCATCATTTTCGGGAATTGGAACGGGACCCGGTGTGCCCAGATCGTCTTGACGTCTTCTTGGACCTTCGTGAAACAACATCTTTACCGGAAAGCAGCGAGCTCAATACCGTTTGTAGCGAGATAGCGAGGATTCGAGAGAGAGTTGCGTTCGGCGTTTGTGCCATCGTCGCTGACGAAGATGAGCTTTTTGGCAGGATGAGAGTATTTGAGGGGCTGACGCAGCAATATTTTCGTAAGATCAGCGCGTTCCGGGTAGCCGCTGAGGCAGAGAAATGGCTCACGCTCCAGAGATTGTCGAGTGAATGGGCTACGTGAAGTCAACCCGCCAACCGCTGGGCTGACCCAAAGGGCACACGAACATGGATGGTCGTTCCACCCATCGGCTTCGATTCAACCACAATCGTGCCACTCACCAGCCGAACGCGCTCGCACATGCTGATGAGACCCAGTCCCCCCTTGTTCATAGCCGATTCAGCCTCAAAACCAGTCCCGCGATCTGAAACCGTAAGATGAAGCTCGGTCGATGAGCTATTCAGGCTCACCACGAAGTGGCGAACTCCGCTATGCTTTGCGGCATTGTGCAATGATTCCTGCAAAATCCGGAAGAGACCTAATGAGACCTCGTGAGACACAAACTGCGGAATCTCGTCGTTCGTAAAATCAATCTCCACCTTCTGGCGCGCACCAAAGTCGCGACAGAAGCTCTTCATGGCAGCGACGACGCCCATATATTCCAGTTGCGGAGAATGGAGTTGATGCGATATTGATTGCACTCCCATTGAGACCCCGTTAATCCCCTCTCCAATTCCCGCGAGTTGGTGGCTTAGTTCAGTAGCGGAATTCGGAGGATTCCGCCTCAATTCTTCGATTTCTATTGCCAACATTCCCAAACGCTGATTGATGTCGTCGTGAAGGTCTCGCGCGATCCGGGTACGCTCCTGCTCCTGCGCCTCCGTTAGCCTTCGGTTTATAGTTGAGAGAGCCTCCTCTGCTTCTTTGCGTTTCGTAATGTCTAAAACTCCCCCAACGATATATTGAGGATTACCGTCGCGGCTTCGAATTACAGAGGCAGTGCTTTCAGTGCAAACAATGCGTCCACTCTTATGCAAGCAGCGTTTCTCGAAACTCTGGAAACCCCCCTCGTTAGTAAGGGCCTCATTCAATTTCTGTGAAAAGGACGGCCAATCCTCCGCGAATGTCAGAGACTGAACAGTTTTTCCCAGTAGTTCTTTCTCCGTGTAGCCAAAGTAATCGCAAAATGTTCCGTTCGCAGCGAGATAACGGCCTTCCGGCGAGACGATAACCATGCCCACTCCTGCATCTCGAAATACGCTGCGGAACTTTTCCTCACTCTGTCGAAGTGTTTCCTCTGCTCGCTTCCGCTCCGTGACGGCGGAGATCATGCCAATCATCCGCACCATCCTGCCGTCCTTGTCAAAGAATGCATGGGCGGTTTTCTCCACCCATACGATGGAGCCATCGGTACCCAACATGCGGTAGGTAATCTGAACATTGGGATTTTCAGGCGTTCTCTCGATTACCGAGGCGGCGAACAGTGCTTGGTCATCCGGGTGAACTCTGGCCAATATTTGCTGGCGCGTAAGTGGCGCATCGCTTCCCGCGCCGAGCACATCAGCGACGTCACCGGATCGAACTACCACGTCGGTCGCGACGTCCCATTCGTAAGCAAACGTCTTTCCTGCTTGCGCTGCTAGCCGGAATCGCTCTTCGCTGTTGCGCAGAGCCTCTTCTGCCGTTCTTTTGTCGGTAATGTCCTCCACCATCGCGACTACCAGCGGAGATGGGCGTCCATTCAACAAAGAGATGCTCAAGCGGCCCCAAACCAACGACCCGTCTCGCCGAAAATAGCGTTTTTCTAGCTGGTAGTGATCTATTGCACCTGCTCGCAATTGCTGAAAGAGAGCCCAGTCCTTCTCTGCGTCTTCAGGAGGAGAGAACTGAACACAGTGTTTGGTACACATTTCCTCTTCGCTGAAACCCAGCATTGAGCAAAAAGCTGGATTGACGAAGAGAGGCTGCCCTTCTAAGTTCTCCACCGCGATACCGATGGGACTCGCGTTGAAAACATCGCAAAAAAGCTGGTTGTCGAGTATGTGCGTCTGTGCTCTAACTGCCATACGAGAAGGTATATAGGACTCGCACTGTCAACTGCAAGCATTGATCCAGACGGCTACGATTTGTGGCTTGATCCCGGCATGAGGAATTCAAGAGTGGCGTCCGAACTGCTGAAGCCAAGCGATGCCCGGCTGATGCGATGCTATCCCGTGAGCACGCGGATCAATCGCGTGGCGAACGACGATGAAGAGTGCTCCGCGCTCGCGGAACTCGCACAGGTTCAGAATCGACTCTTCTCGTAGTAAGACTGTACGGTTATCGTGAATCATGGCGGGGGATGCCTAACCCAGGGCTGGATTGACTGTCCGGGTGGTAATGGTCGAACTAGGCGTCATTCGTCAGCTCCCACGCAACTGTTTCTGGAGGGGAAGAACTATGGGGGCGACGAACCCGCCCTGTGAACCAAAGCCGATGACAACTGCTCAGAAATAGATCGTATGTGAAGGTCGCGCTGTGGAAACGGAATTTCGATTGCCTCCTTTCGAAATGCTTCGAATATCGCGAAATACAAATCGCTTTTCAGGCCAATTCTATTACAGGAGCGCTGCCACAACAGAGAATCGGTTGGCATTCGGGAATAGACCACTTTCGGATCAAAGAGCGCGGCCAGCCAGCAGTTCACCGCGAATCGAGGGCTGCCGCAGGGCCAACCCCAGGCCGACGGAAACCTCGGCTTAGATTCAAGGCTGTGTTTACTAAACCGACGTGAGAGAACGCCTGAGGAAA